>NZ_JBHSBY010000023.1:0-10139 GCF_042650905.1 Pedobacter jamesrossensis
AATCCAAATGCACTTGCAAATAGCAATACAATAGTTGCTTGCTTTTCTGTTGAGTAGGCATCAGTGATATAAAAAAAGTCCTGTTCGAAAGAACAGGACTTTTTTTATATCACTGATTAATTACTTTCTACTTCCAAAAATGCGAAGTAGGAAAAGGAAAATATTTAAGAAATCAAGATATAAAGATAATGCGGCAACTATAGCCATTTTCTTAGATTCTACCTGTAAAACCTGCTCTCCACTTGCTTCTATTCCTTCACCAATACGCTTAATTTTTTGAACATCGTAAGCGGTTAGGGCTGTAAAAATAGCAATACCAATAAATGCCATAACTAAGCTGAACTGTTCGCTTTGAATAAACATATTTACGATGCTAGCAAGAACTAAACCGATAACGCCAACCATTAAAATTGGGCCAAATTTACTTAAATCGATATTTGTAGTGTAGCCCATTACAGCCATAATACCAAATATCCCAGCAGCACCCGCAAAACAGCTTACTACCGAACCTGAAGTATAAGCAAGTAAGATAAAACTTAGACTAATCCCTGTTAACACCGAATATAGTACAAATACCCCAACTAAAGCTGGGTATGAAAGTTTACTTAAGCCAAAACCCATTAATAAAACTAAACCAAGTGGTGCAAACATGGCGATATAGCCAAAAATTGTCATCCCAACTTTTCCAGTTTCTGGGTTTACATTAATTAAGTATTGCATAAACTCTTCATTTGTACCGAAAAGATATGCTGCAACAGTTGATAAACTTAATGCCACAAACATCCATAAGAAAACATTTGCGAAGAATTTTTTAGAAACAGAGCCTTCTTGTACGAAAACACTGTTGTCTTGATATTGATAATTTTGTTGTTCCATTTTGATTAATTTGTTTCTTGTTTAAATGATTTCCCATATGAAGAAAAGCCTTCAAAACTTAAATCTTCGTCTATGTTTTCCCAATGTATTCCAAAAGGTGAAATGTTAAAATCGTTTCTTTCTTCTTCACTAGCATTTAATAATTTTGGAAACCAGCTTAAGGGATGGCTTTTCTTTTCTCCCGATTCCGTTCTAATGAAGATTTGATTGTCTTCAAACCAAACCTTTATTTTATTTTTTGTGGTATTCATTCCATTTTGCAATAATAATTTCTTTGTTCTCTTCTATCAAAGATTGTGCTAGGTTAATATCTTTGTTTTTAAGTCCTTTATTGCTAACTAGTTTAACTTCTTCGACTTCAAATTTTGCTTCTCCATCTGCATTTCTTACATGTATGTGAATTGGTAAATGTTCATTAGAATAGAAGAAGAAACGAAGTCCGAAAATTATAAATAAAGTTGGTATCTTATTGTAAAATTAAGTATTTTAATTCAATCTTTTTGTCAGCAATTCTTCAACTTTCTTAAAGAATTGTAACGGTTTTAGTGTACGCCATGGCAGATTATCGAAAGCACCACCAAAATTAATGTAATAATCGATGCTGTTATCTTTAAATTCCTGAATTACGTGTTCCTGAAAATTTACACCAACTATCCAGCCATCTTCTACTTCCTGAAACCATTCTTCATAATAACTATCATCAGAAGCATGAAAGTTTAAAACATTTTCACCGATTAAGATGAATTTGTTAATCCCTTCATCCATCATCAGCTCCAGAATATCGCGTTTCAGCAACATAATGTCATTATTAATGGCATCATTCCACTCACCTATTAATTCGATTATGGCATAGCTTCTATCATAATCGGCATAAAGCACTTTCATATAAAGTGTATTGGAACCAAACTCGTCCCATTGCGGGTGAAGCAAAAAATTGTATATCTGTTTATCGAAGTAAAGTTCAGAATATTCGGTGTTGTAAAAAGGCGAACGCTCATCCTCTGCCGAGATATATTCATCTCTCCACTGGTAATACGGCTCTATCTCGTGCATTAGGTAAATTTTAGATTTAACGATTTACGATTTTAGATTGAACAATTGCAAAAGTGATTCGTTTGATATTCGACTGGTAAAATCGTAACTCATAAATCTACTATCGTAAATTCAAATGTCCTGCCTCAACCGCTTTACGAACACTGCCGTAGCGATTTAATAAATCGGCAGCTTCTTCATAATTTATATTTAATTCATCAGCTACCATTTGCGTTCCTCGGTCTACAAGCTTGTTATTTGTTAACTGCATATCAACCATTTTATTGCCAACAACTCTTCCTAATTGAACCATCACCGTGGTACTCAGCATGTTTAATACAAGTTTCTGTGCAGTGCCAGATTTCATACGTGTAGAGCCTGTAATAAATTCAGGTCCAACAACCACTTCTACCGGAAAATCAGATTCTGCTGCAATAGGCCCGCCCGTATTGCAAACAATGCAACCCGTTAAAACACCAATTTTGCGGGCAGTATTTAACCCTCCAACCACATAAGGTGTAGTGCCAGATGCCGCCAAACCAACTAAGCAATCTTTTTCGTTGATGTTAAATTCTTGCAAATCTTTCCAGGCCTGCTCTTCATCATCTTCGGCAAACTCTACCGCTTTTCTAATTGCGGTATCTCCACCAGCAATAATACCAACAACCCAATCAAATGGAACACCATAAGTTGGTGGGCATTCTGAAGCATCAACCACGCCTAAACGCCCGCTAGTTCCTGCACCGATATAAAAAAGACGACCACCTTTTTTCATTCTTTCGGCAACTGCCGAAGTAAGTTTTTCTATCTGAGGCAAAGATTTTTCAACTGCAAAGGCCACAGTTTTATCTTCGTTATTAATGCCCTGCAAAACTTCAAGAACCGACATTTCATCAATGTGGTTGTAGTTAGATTCTTGCTCGGTAACTCTGTTCATAAATTTAATTTTGATAAAATTCGGTAATTTCTTTTTAAAAACTACGCTAAAAACTCAAAAATAAATGTCTTAAATTCTGAATCTTGATTTCTAGCATTAATAATTGTGAAATATTAGAAACAAAAGACTATAAAATGCAGTTAAAAAATTAATCAACCCGCTAATTTTCATAAATTTGCATAAAGCCAATGAAAAAGAAAACCCGTAATAATATCCTAATTGCTTTAAGCTATTCTTTAATTTTAATAGCAGGGATGTTTTTGGGCGTAAAATTTATTAAAGACCAGGGGTTTGGCGTTCAAAAAAGCCCTTCTTTAACCGCAAATAATTCTGCAAAACTAGAGGAAATTTTGCACATCATTAATGGGAATTATGTTGATGATATTAATACAGATTCACTACAAAACTTACCAATTGATAGTGTTCTACACCAATTAGACCCACACAGCGTTTATCTCCCCCCTGCAAATGCGCAGGATATGCAAGATAATTTGGAAGGAAATTTCGAAGGCGTAGGTATAGAATACTATATGCTTAACGACACCATGATGGTTACTGGTGTAATTAAAGATGGACCAGCCTACCAGGCAGGCATAAAACTTGGCGATAAAATTTTAAGTATAGATACAGCCGTTGTTAGTGGAAGAAATTTAGGAAAAGACCAATTATCGGGTCGTTTTAGAGGCAAAGCAGGTAGTGGTGTAAATGTACTTTTAATGCACAACGGAAACCAGCTTCCTAACCGTGTTATGGTAACACGTGGCAAGGTTAATATCAGTAGTATAGATGCCGCTTACATGATAAATCCAGAAACTGGTTATGTTCGCATTAGCAAATTTGGAGCAAATACCGATGAAGATTTCACCTCTACAGCGGCAAATCTAAAATCAAAAGGTATGAAAAAACTGATTCTGGATTTGCGTGATAACGGCGGTGGTTATTTCAGTGCCGCAACTGGTTTGGCCGACCAGTTTTTGCCAGAAAATAAATTAATAGTTTATACACAAGGTAAACATGAACCCCGTACAGATTACTTTTCAACCGGAACAGGTTCTTTTCAACAAGGAAAACTAGCCGTTCTAATTAACGAAAACACCGCATCGGCAAGTGAAATTGTTGCAGGAGCCGTGCAGGATTTAGGTCGTGGTATTATTATCGGCCGCCGCTCTTTTGGTAAAGGATTAGTGCAAGAACAATTTTCTTTTGAAGATGGTTCGGCATTAAATTTAACTATAGCAAGATATTATACACCATCGGGTCGTAGCATCCAGAAATCATACAAAAAGGGTTACGATGCTTACAAGCATGAGCTAGATGATAGAATGAATGATGGTGAATTAACTGGCGATTTAACTTCTTTTAAAGATTCAGTTGAAAAAAATGGAGGTTTAAATATAGCTCAACCCAGAAAGCCAAAAACCAGTGGTGGCATTCAACCAGACATTTTTGTAAAATTAGACACCGTTGGTTATAACAAATTTTACAGCAACCTGGTAAGTAAAAAAGTGCTTTCAGATTACGTTTTTAATATACTTACCAATAAATACAGTCAAACTTATATCGAGCAAAACATTAATGTATTTAGCCTGAACGATTTAGATTTTAAAGACTTTATTGGTTATTTACAACGCAAAAATGTAACAATAGACCGTTTCCAACTATACAATTCTAGAACTATTATCTTGAACGATTTAAAGGCTTTACTTTGCCGTTATTACCTGGGCGATGTTGGCTATTATCGTGCCGCAAACCAAAACGATAATGTAATAAAGCAGGCGTTAAACAACCTTCAATAAAAACAAATTGATATTATTTTTTTGAAAAACACAGACAGTAGCTTTTTTTTACTGTAAAGCCTGCTGTATATTAGTTGGTTGATGTAATATCAAAGCCACTGAATCGGGGATGTCATGTCTACTAGTTTTTGCGTTATTTCGGCCACAAAAAGTAATAATACAATCTGATTTTGTAAACCTAATACAGTAAAAACAAATTCAATAGTAAACACAAATCAGTAATAAGACTTTTTACTGTAAACTTATTCCAGTATAGGACAGGTTGTATCTAATTATCTATTGCGTCGGGATTTATTCGGGGTTAGTTCGGAGTTTGTTCGGACTTGTGACAATTCAGCCCGAACAAAGTGCAACTCAAATCGGTCGAAAATTTGTTTTAATAGTAGCGATTATCTTAATCTTTGTAAAACCTTAACTTACCTTGAGTAGCGCATTTGGAAATATTTACAGCTTTATCTCAAAAAGGCTTAAACTTATTCCTTCATAATGTTTTGGCAAACCTTCGGTCTCTTCCATTTTTATTACGCCAACATACTCAAACCCGCAGCTGGTGTAGTATTCTAAAAGCTTTTCATTATCAGCCCAGGTATCCATTCTGATGTATTTTATACCCTTTGACGGCGCAAATGCTTTTGCCCATTTAATAATTTCTTTAACAAAAGAATAACCTCTAAATTCTGGATTAGTAACGATTCTATGTATGTAAATTGAGTCTGCATCTTTATCGCCCCAAATTAATTTATCTTCAAAAGTTACTGCAAATACACAAGCAACAACCCCTTCAACTAAGATTTTATATTGTCTGTTATCTGCAATTTCAGTCTCTATTAAGGCTCTGTCAAAAACTTGCCAATGTTTATTGAACACTTTTTTTTGATGAGCAATTGCCATATCATAAAACTGAAAGATGGTATCTATATCAGAAATTTGGCTGTTTTGTACTTGAATTTTCATAGGGCGAAGGTAAGAAATTCGGCTTTTAATCTGCCTTAATTATCGTGCAATGGCTAGCGACTTTTAGTAAGCAACATGTTTTCAAGAACATAAATGATAAAATAAAAATGTGAAACAAGAATATACGTAGTTAACTACGTATATTTGTACATAAACAAATCCTATGAGCATTATCATCAAAACATTAAAAAATTCAGACTCTAAAGATATCATTGATATTATATTACCTATTCAACAACTTGAGTTTGGCGTACCAATTACACTTGCAGACCAACCAGATTTACTTGATATAGAAAATTTCTATATCCTTAAAGGTGGAAATTTCTGGGGTGCAAACGTTGAAGGAACACTTTGCGGAACCATTGCCCTTTTACGCTTCAATAATAAAGCAGCTGCAATTAGGAAAATGTTTGTAAAAAAAGAATTCCGAGGAAAAGAATATGGAATAGCTTCCTCATTATTAGCGGAATTAATTAGGTATTGCAAAGAAAATGGAATCGAAAATCTTTATCTTGGCACGGTTGACATCCTTAAAGCAGCTATTCGTTTTTATGAAAAGAAAGGATTTGTACAATTAGATAAGAAGGAAATGCCATTTGACTTCCCTTTTATGACTCCTGATAATATTTTTTGTCATTTAGCTTTATAAAAATGAACATCATTAATTCTTCTGGTGTACTGGCACTTTCAACTCGCCTGCAAAGACTGGCTGAACAGCTTAGGAAAGACGGTGCACTTTTCTATAAATCTTATGGCATTGAATTTGAACCCAAATGGTTTCCAGTAATCCTTACCCTTTCTCATCGCCCGTTATTGAGCGTTATAGAACTTGCTACAGAAATTGGTTATACTCACCCCTCAACAATCAGTTTACTTAAAGAACTTGAAAAAGAGAAACTCATCCGTTCTAAAAAAGACAAAACTGATGAACGCAAACGCCTTTTAGAACTTACTCAAAAAGGAATAGAATTGGTTGCAACTATGCAGCCAATTTGGAAAGTAATCGAAAGTGCTTTAGATGAAATTGCCTCAAATAACGACAACCTGCTAAGGGCAATAGACCAGGCAGAGGAAGCCTTGGTAAAACAGAGTTTTTTACAACGAGCTATGGCTTTGAAAATTAAGGAGTAGGTTTAATACACAATAATTGATTTGAAACAAATAAACTTGATTGGCGTGGAGATATTTTTGTTCTAATCATGAGCGTATTCGAAGAACAAAAAAAATTAAAACAAAAAAGCAGGGCTGCATTTCCCGATGGAATGCGAACCCTGCTTTTCTAATTATTTATTTTATTGGCCTTAAGCCTGTACCTTCAACTCCTAAACCCTCTACCCTGACTTATTTCTGTCTGAAATAAATTTGTATTGGCGCTCCGGAGAAATCGAAATTTTCCCTTAATTTATTTTCGATGAAACGTTTATATGGATCTTTAATGTACTGAGGCAAATTACAAAAGAAAGCAAACATGGGTGATGTTGCGTTAATTTGCGTAATGTATTTAATTTTAATGTGCTTGCCTTTTAATGCAGGTGGTGGGAATTTCTCAATCAATGGTAACATAACATCGTTGAGTTTCGATGTAGGAATTTTCTTGCTACGGTTTTTGCAAACTTCTAATGCCGCTTCTATTGCTTTGAAAATACGTTGTTTGTTTAATACCGAAGTGAATACAATTGGCACGTCGGTAAAAGGGCGAATTCGTTCGTGAATTTGCTCTTCGAAAGCTTTCATGGTTTGCGTATTCTTCTCAATCAAATCCCATTTGTTTACTAAAATCACGATACCTTTTTTGTTCTTTTCGGCAAGGTGAAAAATATTAATATCCTGGCTTTCTATTCCTTCTTGGGCATCAATCATTAACACAACAACATCAGCTTCTTCTAAAGCTTTAATGGTACGCATTACGGAGTAAAACTCAAGATTTTCTTTAACCTTTGTTTTCTTACGCAATCCTGCGGTATCAATTAGCATAAATTCGTGACCAAATTGGTTGTAGTGAATTTTGATTGAATCGCGGGTTGTACCTGCGTTTGCGGTTACGATGTTACGTTCTTTACCGATTAAAGCATTAACTAAAGATGATTTACCCACGTTCGGGCGACCAGCAATTGTAATTTTAGGTAAAGCATTTTCTTCTTCAGGAATATCTTCGAAATGTTTAACGATTTCATCTAATAATTCTCCGGTACCAGAACCCGTCATAGAAGAAAGTGGAAACACTTCTCCTAAACCAAAACCATAAAAAGTACTTATTTCGCTATGTAATGCAGTATTATCTACTTTATTGGCGGTAACAAATACCGGTTTGTTGCTCTTGCGAAGAACTTGTGCAATGTCATCATCCAAATCGGTAATACCGGTAGTTACATCCACCATAAAAATAAGTACCGATGCTTCTTCGATTGCAATTACAACCTGTTCGCGAATAGCTGCTTCGTAAACATCTTCTGAGTTTGCAACATATCCACCAGTATCAATTACAGTAAATTGTTTATCAGTCCATTCTGCTGTACCATAATGTCTGTCGCGGGTTACGCCGCTGATATCATCTACGATAGCCTTACGACTTTCGGTTAATCTATTAAAAAGGGTGCTTTTGCCTACGTTTGGCCTGCCTACGATGGCGATAATGTTACTCATGGGTGTTCTAATTGATAGTTAATGGCTTATAGTTAATGGTCGTGATGTTTAAACAAGCTGCTTAAACTATTTGGCTATCAACCATTGACTATCAACTATTAACCGATTTATTTCGGGCTGCAAAGGTACGGTTAATTATCGTAACCAAAGCTTTTTAGGTAGTTCTTTTTACTTCTCCAGTCTGGAATTACTTTAACAAACATTTCCAAAAAGACTTTAGTGTCTAAAAATTTCTCGATTTCTATACGAGCTTCAGTACCTACTTTTTTAAGCATACTGCCGCCTGTACCAATAAGAATGTTCTTTTGTGAATCGCGTTCTACAACAATTTCTGCCGTGATACGAACCATTGCACCCTTACCGTTTTTCATTTCTTCATCTTTGAAACTTTTAACAATAACCTCAGTACTGTATGGAATTTCCTTTTGATAATTTAAGAATATTTTTTCGCGAATAATTTCTGAAACGAAGAAACGCTCAGAACGATCAGTTAAATCCTCTTTATCGTAATAAGCCGGGTGCTCGGGTAGCATTTCTAAAACTCTATCTAACAATCCATCAACATTGTGTTTATGTAAGGCCGAAATTGCATAAATAGCTACCGGATTTAATTTTTCCTGCCAGTAAGTAATCTTTTCATCAACTTGTTCTTGCAGGGCTTTATCGATTTTGTTTATCAATACGATTGTTGGAATATTTCTGTTCAGAATTTTCTCTAAAACATCCTCTTCATCGTGTTCTTCGTTAATGTCTGTTACGAATAAAAGTACGTCTGCATCGGTTAAAGATCCGTTTACGAAGCTCATCATACTCTCTTGTAAACTGTATTTTGGCTTAATTATACCCGGTGTATCAGAAAAAACTATCTGATAATCTTCTTCATTTACCATACCTAAAATACGGTGTCTTGTGGTTTGAGCCTTAGGCGTTATGATGCTAAGTCGCTCGCCCACAAGCACATTCATAAGGGTTGATTTACCTACATTTGGTTTACCTATTATACTTACAAAACCTGCTTTGTGCGCCATTAAAATATTTTTTAAAAAAAATTTGCACTACAAAGAAACGAATTATATCTTTGCATTCCAATTCGGAAACAGAGTTAAGGATTTAATTCACTAGAAAAAACGAGTTGTATATAATGCGGGGTGGAGCAGTTGGTAGCTCGTCGGGCTCATAACCCGAAGGTCGCACGTTCGAGTCGTGTCCCCGCTACCAAGTAAATTGACGATGGTAGATTTACGAATTTAGATTTGAAAATAAACGTAATTCTAAAATCTTAAATCTAAAATTGAAAATGGCCCGTTCGTCTAGGGGTGAGGACGCCAGATTTTCATTCTGGAAACAGGGGTTCGATTCCCCTACGGGCTACGATTAACCGCTTTACAAAAGTTGAGCGGTTTTTTTATCAAAAGTAAGGTTGGTATATCCTTAAAAATACAACATAATGCGGGGTGGAGCAGTTGGTAGCTCGTCGGGCTCATAACCCGAAGGTCGCACGTTCGAGTCGTGTCCCCGCTACCAAGTAAATTGACGATGGTAGATTTACGAATTTAGATTTGAAAATAATCGTAATTCTAAAATCTTAACTCTAAAATTGAAAATGGCCCGTTCGTCTAGGGGTGAGGACGCCAGATTTTCATTCTGGAAACAGGGGTTCGATTCCCCTACGGGCTACTAGTATTATTAACAAAACGTTCAAAAGGCAGTAAATTTAAGATTTACGGCCTTTTTTGTTTCACCACCCCTCGCTGGCGCACGCGCAATGTCATTAAGTTAAGGATTTTTATATTGCGTCTTTTTGATTTTTAGTTACTTTAGGTTTCACTCTGGCTCTGAACTTATCCTTATTCCTTTGATTTGTTCGGTTATTTCTTATTGGTATTGTATTTTTTAGAAAA
>NZ_JBHSBY010000024.1:0-7225 GCF_042650905.1 Pedobacter jamesrossensis
AATCAGACCATTAGGTTGGATAATAACAGCCGTGTAAGGCGAGAGTCTTACGCACGGTTGTGTGAGAGGTTCGGACTGAAATTTCCCTATCTACTCGACTATTACTGTATTACAACTACAGGAAGGACCAAATGTTGAAATGGCAAAGGAAACAGGAAGTTTATGGCAGAGCGTTCACAGCAGAACCACGTTAGAGAACTGCTTATATGAGGGTAGGACGGAATCCGAGAGTAAATTATAAGAGGAGCTGAGCCGAGCCGTGCAACCAATGGGCACAATGCCTGGCAAGAAGTGAATACATCGGTTGTCAAGAGATACTATTTCAACAAACCGCTGTATACCGAACGGTACGTACAGTGGTGTGAGAGGACAGATAGGGAACTAATCCCTATCTTCCTACTCGATTTTAGTTTTTGATAATCAATAAACTTTCTTTTCTAAAGTTTAAATAGGAGATACTAAATAAAATCACCGTTAAAGTAAAAACTGATAACAAGTTTAGAAGAACAGAATTAGTTTTTTGCGGGATGAATTTCTCTAGTTTGTAGTTCAATATATCTGTCGCTTTTACATTCTTTTCCTGGAAGATGCTTGGGTAAAAATGTAACCTAATTTGTTCATGATGTTTTCTAACCTCATTTTGAAACTTTAAATGTTGATTTAAATCAGAGCCAGCCAATTCATTTATACCAATCTGTGTTTGTATTGAAGGAAAAAACAGGGCAACAATTTTTGTGAAATTCTGCCTCGATTGAAGCTTTTTATCAATTGCTATTTTGCTTTCTAAAGCCTGATCATCTCCCATTTGTTGCATGGCATAATACCAATACCAGCTAAATGTTTTTTCTTCGGGAAAAGGATATTTTCTGAGCTGCGGGTAATGCTCAAAAAATGGTTTCATCGTTACCTCCTTTGCTTTATCCCACTTTTCATGATAACCTTCGCGTTGGTTAATTACATTTTGTAAAGCCTCCGGTATGGGAAATTTCTGAGTTAAGAACAAATTTAATGATGCTGGAATAATAATACAAAGCATTACCCAAACCGCAATTAATCCTGATACATTAAAATTTGAAGATTTATTAAGAGAGATAAATAAGTATGAAACTCCAAACCAGAATGCCAGATAAAGCATAATTAAAATAGATGCATAAGCCAGTGTAGAATCAATTGGCAAATTAAGATAAATTACCGAAGAAATAGTTAACACTAAATTTATTGCAAAAACCACGACAATTCGAACCACCATTTTTTTCCATATTATATTTTGCGAATTGTTGGTTTGCGAGCGCAGTAACGGCCAGACACCGCTTTCTTTCTGCTCAGAAAGTATATTGTAACTAAAAGCAATTATAACCAGCGGGAAAAGAAAAATAAATACGAAGCTCAAGTCCATATTACCCATTAATAATGTGGTTGGGTTGTTAATGTCGGTATCATAAATTTGTCCTTCTAAGCCAAGCATGGTTACCGAAATTAAGTAAGGATTTACATCTCTTTGCCCATTTGCAAAGGCCGCCCAAGGACTTGGTTCATTAGCAAAAGAAAATTTATTATGAAACATAACAAGGCCAAGTTCGTCTCCAAAATGCTCAACATTTGTTAATGTATTTTTCTTTTGCAGCAATGCAGCTTTCTCAATTACCTGTTGCTGTTTTTGAATAAATGTTTTACCAAGATAAAGACCTGAAAAACCAGCTAAAAGCAAGACTAAAATGCCAATTTGTGAAGAAGGATTCCTGAAAAATAATTTAAATTCCAGATTATAAATGCTATTTGTCATGTCGTTTTTTAAATCGTTTTAATCCAGTTTGATGAATATTGAAGTAATAAAATTGCTGCAACCAACCAGCATAATTGCGAAATCAATGGCAATAACTCGTTTCCTAAAACAGAATTAACTTTACTGAAATGATAATTAAAATCAGGTTGTTGCGACCAATTTGCCCGGCTAATAGAATGCGGTTTACCTTTTTCTCCTGGTGAAATATTGCTGATTTTATCAATCTGAAGTTTATTCATTTTTTGAGCTAAACCATATCTATAATTTTCGGCCTGCTCCTGAAAATCTACATAAGTTTTAAAATCAGAACCTGTAAGCGCCATAGAAATGTTTTTAACGGCCAAATAGGGATTCAAAAATCCTGCAATTGTGGTGATACCATTTTGTTTATCGAAAGTTTTATTTAAAGTTTTTTGATGATTGCTGTAGATTTTTGAAGTGATTTTCTCACCTTCCGCCATAATATAGCCCCCATAATTAAAGGGAAGTTTCTTTACATCGTTAACCTTGTAAACTTTAAGTAGCGAGTCTTTTATTGATGCGTAATGCAGGTCATTAGGGTTATGACTATCGCCTTGCTTATGTATATCATCGGCAACTGCATCGGCAAATTCTATTTTAGATGGCGTTGGGTGTAATTTTACACCAATTGCTTGGGTTAGTCTGGGCATAATAATCAAAAAGAAAATCCAGCAGGATAATAAAATAATAAGCGCCGACTTCGAACTTCGCTGAAATGCTGATACTAAAACAGCTATTACAGAAACTATGAAGAAATAAATTGAATAACTTAAAATCAAGATTAACAGTCGAATGGCAGAATCTGCGGTTATTTCCCAATTACTAAGCGATGCCCAGAGTAAAATTGTAAGTAATACAATCGGAATAAATATAGATAGACAAACCGAAATTATGCCCAAGGTTTTACCCCACAATAGTTGTTTCCAACTTACATTTTGGCATAAAATAATTTTTAAAGTTCCTGTTTCCCGCTCTGCGGAAATACTGTTATAACCTAGAAAAAAAATGAGTAATGGAACCAGTAACTGAAGCACCATTGCAACACTGATTTCCCCGAAACGAAGCATGCCATTAGAAAAGCCTGCTTCGCTAAAGTTTACCGTATTTTGTTTGTGTGCTTCTAAGAAAATTGATACGCCGGCAAAACTTTCAATACCGAAATCAAAAAAACTGAGTTCATGTTTTTCGCGAAAAGCAAGATAACCGTAATGCGCCATTCTATGCGGATGCTTGTCAGGTTTGGCAAGCCATTGCGCTCTAACAACTTCTTTATAATGCACGCGTTGGTTATTCTGCTGCTTAAAATTTTGCCAGCCTACATACGTAGCAAGGCAAAGTGATAAACCAAGCAAAACTGTAAAAGCTAAAGTTGCTTTGTTGGTAATAGCCGATTTAAAAGTTTGTTTTGCTATAATTTTAATAATATTTTGCATTAGATTCTGTAGGTTACGTTAAACATTACGTTTCTTGGTGTACCTGGGAAAAGACGCAAATAATTTTGCGCCCCAACCCAATAGGTTTTGTTTAAAATGTTGTTCACATTTACGGCTAGTTGAACTTTTTTGCCAGATGGCACATAATACAAAGCTGCATCTACCAAAGTGTAAGCTGGCAGAATAAAATCTCTTATGTAAAGGGGAAGTTTTGTACCGCTATATTGTACGCCAGCTCCTAAACCGATATCTTTAATTAAGCCTGTTCCTTTGAAATCGTATCTGCTCCAAAGGCTTGCACTATGTTTTGGTGTATTTTGTACTCTTTGGCCAATCAGCTCAGGATTGAAATCATCTTTAATTATTGCATCAACATAGCTATAACCTGCATTAAACTGCCAGTTAGGCATTATAAACCCCGAAGATTCAATTTCTAAACCACGACTTCTTTGTGCACCACGTTCTATTAACCTGTTAACATCCAATGGGTCGTTGGCATTCATTAATAAATTTTTTTGATTGATTTCGAAGAACGAAATGTTTACCATCAAATTTTTGTTTAACCATTCAGATTTTGCTCCGATCTCTTTTAAATCACTTTCTAAAGGTTTAAAGTTTGTACCAGCCGGAGGCGGAACAATTACAAGTGACGAAGTATTTCCCTGGGGTTGATAACCTTGCAAGTAAGTTCCGTAAATATTGATGTTAGACGTTACGGCATAAGTAATCCCTACTCTTGGTAAAAGTTTGTGCTGTTGAATTTTCTTTTCGTTAGCTAACTTATAATTGCTGTAATCTTGATACCATTCTTGCCTTAAACCAAGCGTTAAGGTTAATCTATCGTATTTAATTTGGTCTTGAAGATAAACTCCATTAACCAAGTAATATGCAGGTGGAATTTCTGTTTTTGTAAAAACATAATCGCTTAAGTTTTTAATGGTATAAGATGGATTTGATAAGTTAAAATGCTCTACATTAGGAACTGGGGCATTTACACCGTTTACTACCTTAAATAAATAAAGGTCTTTTTTAGTCGCATCGTATCTGGTAGCAATTGTTCCATCTTTTAATCTATAACCTTGTGCCGAATTTTCTCCGCCACCGCGAAATTTTTCGGTATTTAATCTATCATAACCAATAACAATTTTATGGTTTAAGCCAAACGTATTTGTATTGATGCTAAAGTAGGTGCTTAAATTATCTGTACTCCATTTTTGCTGTCTCTGCACTGCCCTCATTGCAGCCAGAGTTGGTATTGGTTGATTGTTTTCGTCAACTGCGAAAGCATTGGTTGTTCTATGCTCCAATAAATCTTCCGTCCAGTTTTGCTTCATGTAAGCGATATTAAATACAATATCTTTGGTTAAGGCGTGTGAGAAATTTGCCATCAACATCAAATCCTGACTATTAAAACGGTCGTTACTTGCACCCATGTTAAAGGTTATTGGTGTGCTTTGCAAATCGGTTTTACCTGCAACTGCGCCAAAAATTGCTTGTCCTCGGTCTAATCTCGAATTACTATTATTCATTACAACTTCTACATTTAAACTTGTTTTATCATTCGGTATGTATGAGATTGAAGGCGAAATCAAATAACCTTTTCGATATTGCAAATTTCTGAAGCTTTTACTATCCTCATAACCAATGTTTAATCTGTAAAGCAATGTTTTACTTGTATTTAATGGCCCTGTAAAATCTAATGCACCACGAATCGTGCTAAAACTTCCGGCAGAAATGCTAATTTCTTTACGCTCTTCTGCAAGGGGTTTTTTGGTAACCAGATTAATGCTGCCACCGGGGTCTACACTAGAAAAAGTTGCACTAGCCGGACCTTTAATTACTTCAATTCTTTCGAGGTTGTTTGTTAAAGGTTGGTTGAAATAGTATTGTCTGGTACGCATGCCGTTTATAATTGCACCTTCCTCGTTTTGATTAATGCCTCTAATTGAAAACTGATTATAATAACTGCTTTGGGATACGCTGGTTACATTTTTTATCGCATCGGAAAGTACAGCAGCCTGTCTATCGGCAATTAACTCTTTAGAAACAGAAGATATAGATTGTGGTATATCTTTATTTAAAGCAGCTGTTTTTGTAGCCGAGAATGAATAATTTCCATAGTATTTCTTGCCATTAGTGCCTACAACTTCTACGGTTTGTAATTGCTCATTAGCAACCTGAAGAATAATGGTTTCGATATTAAAATCGGCCAATTGATTAATTGGATAGATTGAACTGAAACTTGTATAACCAACTGCGCTAACAATTAATGAATATGTTGCTTTTTTGGGCAAAATGATAGAGAAATTTCCAGCAGAATCTGTATTTGTATTTAACTGGTCTTCACCACTTTTAAATTTTATTGTAGCTATATGAATTGGCTGGTTTTGCGCATCAGTTACTTTGCCAATTACTTTAACCTGTGCAAAAACATTTACACTAATTAGAAATAAAATTAAGGTTGCAAAAAATGATTTTATAAAAAAAGGATAATTATAAGATGGTTTCATCGGTGTGTTTTAAATAGTTTGGAGGTAAAGTTTTTGTAAATCGGAAGCAGTTATTTCGCTTGCTTTAATAGTGTGTACAAGTTTGCCTTGTCTCATAATCCCGATGTTTGTTGCCACATTAACAGCATTGAAGATGTCGTGTGTAGCCATTAAAATTGATTTTCCTTCGTTTGCCAGTTTCTTTACTAATTGTGTAAATTCTTCTGTTGCTTTCGGATCGAGACCACTTGTTGGTTCATCCATCAGGATAATTTTTGCATCTTTTGCAATGGCAATAGCAATACCAACCTTTTGGCGCATACCTTTACTAAAGCCCGACAAATTTTTGTGGTGCGCATCCGCTTGAAGTCCACATTCATTTAAAAATTCAGTTAGTGAAGCAGATGTATAATTAAATCCAGCTAGCTTAGAAAAGTAATCGAGGTTTTCTAAGGCAGTAAGGTTTCCGTAAAGCATTACAACTTCTGGTATATAAGCAATATGCTTTCTTCTTGTATCGCTCGTTGCAGATATTTCTTCATTATTAATAAGGATTTTACCCGAACTTGGTAGGATAAAGCCAAGAAATAAATTGATTGTTGTTGTTTTTCCGGCACCATTTTGACCTAGTAAGCAGAATACTTCGCCTTGATTTACAGTTAAATCAAGTTCGTTTAAGGCTTGGTGCGATTGATAAGTTTTTGATAATGAAATAGCTTGAAGCATAAGGATATGGTTTTATAAGCGCACACCTGTTGGCTGCGATATTAAACAGAAATAAAAAATAGATTAAATGAGACTTCTCTGAAAAGTTTAGTAAACGGCTTAATTCCGTAATTTTAAAAACATCACATTGGATGAAGTCAAAACGCATATAAAAGCCTTCGACTTAGATTAGCGTAACATTTTGGAATTAATTTAAACAGTTTCTAAGCTATAAAGCTTGGCGGACCTTTGTTAGAACTTAATAATACAAAGGCAGAAGATTTCCCTAAAATGAAAATGACGGGCTTTTCTTCAGCTTTTAATAAGCTTAAGCAAGGTAATGTTGGTGCTGGTAAAGTGTAAAAATGGGAGCGATGCTTTACTAAATCGCACAGTTTACATTTTAGTGCAGGTAATAATAATTGCTCATGTAATGAGGCTTTTTCTACTTTTTGTATGGAGCTTGAAACATTTTCAAAGCCATGATTGTGAAGAGTTTCGATTAATGTTGCATTTACAAAAATTGCCAATAGCAAAATTGCCCAAACACGATTGAAAATTGTATAGCGATATTTATAAGTCCAGTTATTCAATTGCAACAAAGTTACATTTAATAATTTATTGTCAAAATTAATTAGAAATAAAAATTTAAATTTTGTTGCGGATATTATTTAAGCTTTCTAAATAAATTTTTTGAAATAGGCGTTTAAGTGATAATCATTTTATATGTGTGAGGTGGATTTTTGATCATTCTATTCATTAGATTTTCAAAAATGCCTTCTTTCATCTTGTGT
>NZ_JBHSBY010000025.1:0-43464 GCF_042650905.1 Pedobacter jamesrossensis
AAAAAAGCATACTATACGGCGCAAAAGGCGTATAAGTAGAAGAAAGTAATAAAGAGTACACGGGGGATGCCTTGGCTCTCAGAGGCGATGAAGGACGTGATAAGCTGCGATAAGCTTCGGGTATTTGCAAATAGGAATTAATCCGAAGATTTCCGAATGGGGCAACCCGGCATGTTGAAGACATGTCACATATAATGAGCAAACCTGCCGAACTGAAACATCTAAGTAAGCAGAGGAAGAGAAAATAATAATGATTTCCTAAGTAGTGGCGAGCGAACGGGAAAGAGCCCAAACCTACTTTGTTACGGCAAAGTGGGGGTTGTAGGACTACAATGTGTCATTAGCAAACAGAAGTGGAATGGGATGGGAAGCCCAGCGATACACGGTGATAGCCCGGTACACGTATAGAATGCTAGGCTAGTAGTATCCTGAGTACCGCGAGGTCGGAGACGCCTTGTGGGAATCTGCCGGCACCATCCGGTAAGGCTAAATACTCCTGAGAGACCGATAGTGAACCAGTACCGTGAGGGAAAGGTGAAAAGAACCCCGAACAGGGGAGTGAAATAGAACCTGAAACCGTGTACTTACAAGCGGTCGGAGCGTCCAGGTGGCGTGACGGCGTGCCTTTTGCATAATGAGCCTACGAGTTACTCTTCTCTGGCAAGGTTAAGTGTTTAAGACACGGATCCGAAGCGAAAGCGAGTCTGAATAGGGCGTATAGTCAGAGGAGGTAGACGCGAAACCTTGTGATCTACCCATGGACAGGTTGAAGGTGCGGTAACACGTACTGGAGGACCGAACCGATAAACGTTGAAAAGTTTCCGGATGATCTGTGGGTAGGGGTGAAAGGCTAATCAAACTGGGAAATAGCTCGTACTCCCCGAAATGTTTTTAGGAACAGCGTGGATATTAAGTTATATAGAGGTAGAGCTACTGATTGGGTGCGGGGGAGTCAAATCCTACCAAATCCAGACAAACTCCGAATGCTATATAATATGGTCTGCAGTGAGGCCCGGGGTGCTAAGGTCACGGGCCGAGAGGGAAAGAACCCAGACCATCAGCTAAGGTCCCTAAGTGTACGCTAAGTTGAACTAACGAGGTCCGATTGCACAGACAGCTAGGATGTTGGCTTGGAAGCAGCCATTCATTTAAAGAGTGCGTAACAGCTCACTAGTCGAGCGATCGGGCATGGATAATAAACGGGCATTAAGTGTATCACCGAAGCTATGGGATTGAAATATATCGGTAGGGGAGCATTCTATATGCAGCGAAGGTATCTGGTAATGGGTGCTGGAGCGTATAGAAAAGCAAATGTAGGCATAAGTAACGATAAGGCGGGAGAGAAACCCGCCCACCGAAAGGATAAGGTTTCCTGATCAACGCTAATCGGATCAGGGTTAGTCGGGACCTAAGGAGAACCCGAATGGGATATTCGATGGACAACTGGTTAATATTCCAGTACTTTTTATAACTGCGATGTGGGGACGGAGTAGTGACACTGCCGCGAACTGACGGAATAGTTCGTTAAAGGTTGTAGGTATTAGGACGGTAGGCAAATCCGCCGACCTAGCTGAAAACTAATAGTACCGCGAGGCTTCGGCTGAGTGGATAGAGCAGGTAAACAGACTTCCAAGAAAAACCGCTAAGCTTCAGGTTATAAAAACCCGTACCGCAAACCGACACAGGTATCCGGGAAGAGGATTCTAAGGTGCTCGAGTGAATCATGGCTAAGGAACTCGGCAAAATGGCCCTGTAACTTCGGGAGAAGGGGCGCTGGCAGCAATGTCAGCCGCAGTGAAAAGGCCCAGGCGACTGTTTAACAAAAACACATGGCTTTGCAAAATCGAAAGATGAAGTATAAGGCCTGACACCTGCCCGGTGCTGGAAGGTTAAGAGGGGATGTCATCCGCAAGGAGAAGCATTGAATCGAAGCCCCAGTAAACGGCGGCCGTAACTATAACGGTCCTAAGGTAGCGAAATTCCTTGTCGGGTAAGTTCCGACCTGCACGAATGGTGTAACGATCTGGGCGCTGTCTCAGCCATGAGCTCGGTGAAATTGTGGTCCCGGTGAAGACGCCGGGTACCCGCAACGGGACGGAAAGACCCCATGCACCTTCACTACAATTTAACATTGACATTGGATACAGGATGTGTAGGATAGGTGGGAGGCTTTGAAGCGGCGTCGCTAGGCGTCGTGGAGCCAACGTTGAAATACCACCCTTTCTGTATTCGGTGTCTAATCCCGCTAGTCGGGAGACATTGTTTGATGGGTAGTTTGACTGGGGTGGTCGCCTCCAAAAAGGTAACGGAGGCTTTCAAAGGTAAGCTCAATACGCTTGGTAACCGTATGAGGAGTGCAATAGCATAAGCTTGCTTGACTGTGAGACAGACAAGTCGATCAGGGTCGAAAGACGGATATAGTGATCCGGTGGTTCTGCATGGAAGGGCCATCGCTCAAAGGATAAAAGGTACGCTGGGGATAACAGGCTGATCTCCCCCAAGAGCTCATATCGACGGGGAGGTTTGGCACCTCGATGTCGGCTCGTCACATCCTGGGGCTGGAGAAGGTCCCAAGGGTTCGGCTGTTCGCCGATTAAAGTGGCACGCGAGCTGGGTTCAGAACGTCGCGAGACAGTTCGGTCCCTATCTGTTGTGGGCGTAGGAATTTTGAGTGGGGCTGACCTTAGTACGAGAGGACCGGGTTGGACTAGCCTCTAGTGAATCTGTTGTTCCGCCAGGGGCATTGCAGAGTAGCTACGCTGGGAATAGATAAGCGCTGAAAGCATCTAAGTGCGAAACTAGCCACGAGATGAGAATTCCATATAGGACCGTAGAAGACTACTACGTTGATAGGTTATAGATGTAAAGCTGGCGACAGCACAGTCGAGTAATACTAATCATCCGAAGCTTTCAAAGCAAACAGACTTGTTGTTTGTTCTTCAAAACTTAACTTCTTTCAATCATGTTTAAGGTTTAAGGCTGAAAGGCATAAGGTTTAGGGTTTACCCTCCACCTTTATACCCTCTACCTTCTACCTCAATAAAATATTTAGGTGCCTATATCGGTGGTGTCCACCTCTTCCCATTCCGAACAGAGAAGTTAAGCCCACCAGAGCCGATGGTACTGCGGTAACACGTGGGAGAGTAGGTCGGTGCCAAATCTTAAAAGCCAAAAACAGGCCTTTAACAAGAACCCTTGCAGTAACAACTGTGAGGGTTTCTTCGTTTATAAAAAAATACAAAAAATACAAAAGAGCAAAGATAAAAGACTAAGTTGCTTAATCCCCCTGACGGGGAGAGGCGGTGGGGGAACCTTGAGGTGGGGAAACCATACATAGGCGCTTTTGTATTGGCCACCTAAACCCCATGGGTACGAAAATCCTTTTTGGTATTCAAAAAACTTTAAGCTCTTAGAAAAACTCCAAACCAAAAGATTGAAGCATACAGCAGGAATACTTTAAGCGGTGGGAGAATTGATAGTGATTTGCTCAGGATTATAAAAATCACTTAAAAGTGTAACATATATCATATTTAAAACTGATACTGTTCAATTGTGTTAATATTGTAAGTTTTGCGATAATATTTGGTTATATTTGCATACGATAATATATAATATAGTAATGAGTTTTTTTGCAGATAAGAGAAGGGAAGTAATGGTGCATATTGAAAAATATATGCTAGAATCTATGGGTACGTATTTAAAACCAATTGATACAAATTGGCAGCCGTCTGATTTCTTACCAGATTCTACAAGTGAAACATTTTATCAAGATATTAGAAATTTAAGGGATAGCGCAAAAGACCTTTCATACGATTTAGTTGCTGTTTTAATAGGTGATACAATTACTGAGGAGGCATTGCCGACTTATGAATCGTGGTTAGCCATGGTTGATGGACATAGTCGTGATGAAGAAGGTGGTTGGATGAAGTGGGTTCGTCATTGGACTGCAGAAGAAAACCGTCATGGAGATTTATTGAATAGATACCTTTATTTATCTGGGCGTGTAGATATGCGTCAAATGGAAATTTCTACTCAGTATTTAATTGCTGATGGTTTTGATATTGGTACAGGGCATGATCCTTATCGCAACTTTATTTACACTTCTTTTCAAGAGTTAGCTACCAATGTTTCTCATAGGCGTGTAGCTTCTTTGGCGAAAAAAGATGGCGATACTTTATTATCTAAAATGTGCGGTGTAATTGCATCTGATGAAGCTAGACATGCAAAAGCATACAAAGATTTTATGAATCGAATTTTTGAAGTAGATCCGAATGAAGCTATGCTTGCTTTTGAAGATATGATGCGGAAAAAAATTGTAATGCCTGCTCATTTCTTACGTGAGGTTGGATTGAAAATCGGTCAAACATTTGGCCATTTTACTGATGCTGCTCAACGTTTAGGTGTTTATACTGCGGTTGATTATGTAGAAATTATGCAGCAGTTAATTGTAGATTGGAAAATTGAGGGAATGCGGGATTTAGATGAGGCAGGAGAGAAGGCACGTGATTATATAATGAATTTGCCGTCTAGATTGCTACGTGTTGCAGAGCGAATGAAAAACCCAACTATTGATTATAAATTTAGTTGGATAGCTGGATAGAAATTATTTTATAATATTAAAAAGTCTCGATAATATCGGGACTTTTTTGTTATTCAGCATTTTGTTTTATTCCGAAATTAAGCTGCGTCTTTCATTTTTACTACTAAGATTGTTATGTTTTATATTTCGCAATAGGTTCTTGATTAGCTAATTATACCAGTCTGATTTTTTAATTTCAGTTTTGATAAACTAAATGTTATAACAAAAATAACTCTTGCATTTTTTATAAATAAAGATTATATTTAATATACATTTAGAATAGAACAGCTTGAGAAAGAGTTAAGTGAAAATTTAGGCTGTCTTTGTAATTCCTCCACAGAACCTTATAATATCATCTTTAAGTATAAGGTAAAGCATCCATTTAAGAATTGTTTAAGATATTCAATAAATTATTATGCTATGGAAACTAACCAAATCAATCAGAATTTAGAAAATGCTGAGTCAGCAACGAAGCAAAGTATTGAAAGAAAACATATTTACAAGTTTATCTTATCGCCATTTTCATTCGAATCTTCAAACCATTTTAACAAAATTCATAAAAGAAGATTCCATTCATTTGGTTCAATACACGAATTAGGAAAACTTCCTGGCGCAATGTTTTAAATAAAGCATTGTAGATAGGTTTTTCTAAGAAACCTCTCTGTGCAAGAGAGGTACTAATTTGTATTGCCCCTATACGAGTAAAAAACATTCCAAAAACAACTATCAAAAACAATATTATTTCTTACTTGTTCCTAAAGTACATCAATTTACAATTACTATGGAAAGTAACAAGGAAAAAGGTAAAGTTGTTGAGAATGACTTGCTTAATAAAAATGCAGAAGATATTAAAGATGATAGAAAGCTAGATGAGAATAAATCATCAAAAGTTGCTACTAATTTATTTAATAAAGATCATGGTCGTAAAAACAATCCACTAGGGCCAGGGCATGAACCAGGGAGTACACCAGGTTCTGGAATATAATTCGGAAAAAATACGAGTAAATTTATTAAATTTAAGCCACAGCAGCAGCTGTGGCTTTTTAAATTAATCCCAAAATGGAAAGAAGAAATTTCATCAAAAATTCTGCATTGGCTGTTGCTATGCTTTCTTTATATAAAACAGATGCTTTTGCCCAAAATGAATTTTTACGTGCTTATAATTTTAAGCCATTACGCAATAACGTTGGTATATTTACAGAACAAGGTGGAACCATTGCGTGGTTAAATTCATCGAGCGGTTTTGCGGTTGTTGATGCGCAATTTCCAACTTCGGCACCTCACGTTATTGAAGAATTGAAAAAGCTAGGTGAAAAACCTTTTAAATATTTAATAAATACACATCATCACGGCGACCACACTGCTGGAAACATTGCATTTAAAGGTTTGGCAGAAAAAGTAGTATCGCATCAAAACTCTTTAGTTAATCAAAAAAAGGGAGCTGAAAAAGCTAATAATTTAGATAAACAATTATTACCCGATACCACTTTTGGTACTGGTTGGAAAGCACCAGTTGGTGATGAGAAAATTAGTGCTTATTATTATGGTTCTGGGCACACTAATGGCGATGCAGTGTATCATTTCGAGAAAGCAAATATTGTTCATGTTGGCGATTTGGTTTTCAATCGCAGATTTCCATATATAGACAGAGAAAACGGTGCTCATATTGGCAACTGGATTACTGCTTTAGATAAAATTCAGAGCCAGTTTGATAATGACACCCTATTTATTTGGGGGCATAGCCTAGACCCTGAAAAAGTTACTGGTAATAAAGAAGATATAAAAGCTTATCAAAACTATCTTCAAAACCTGATGACTTTTGTTGGAGGAGAAATAAAAGCAGGTAAAGCCAAAGAAGATATTCTTAAAGCAACTACAATTCCTAATGCAACAGAATGGCAAGGTGATGGAATTCAGAGAAGTTTAGGGGCTGCTTATGATGAATTGAAAGGCGTTTAGGTTTTCAATAAACCCGAAACACAAGAGAAATTTTATCACATTGAACACACAAACCATCGGAAAAGCTTAATCTTTCCAAAGAATACGAAAAGAATCAATTTAAATCTAATTTTATCCTCAACAAAATGAATAATAGTTTGTTAGGATATGAAAAAAAATCTATTTTCAATTTATAAACATTCTATATTTAAAATAATTCTAAACAACTCATCTAAATTAACTTTAACTAGAACCTTATCTCCTATATTTGTGTTACACAAAATCCACTATCAGATATGGATGATTTTATAGCAGCACGTTCCCAGATGGCCTTATCATTGGGCTTTCATATTATCTTTTCTTGTATTGGTATGGTTATGCCGTTTTTCATGGCTGTATCTCACTACAAATGGTTAAAAACAAACGATGAAGTTTATAAGAACCTTACTAAAGCGTGGAGTAAAGGTGTTGCTATATTCTTCGCTACCGGTGCAGTTTCGGGAACCATGTTATCATTCGAATTGGGTTTGTTATGGCCAAAATTTATGGAACATGCAGGGCCAATTTTCGGAATGCCATTTTCATTAGAAGGAACTGCATTTTTTATTGAAGCTATCGCTTTAGGTTTTTTTCTTTACGGATGGAACAAGTTAAATAAATGGTTCCACTGGTTTACTGGAATGGTGGTTGGTGTAAGTGGCTTAGCATCGGGGATACTTGTAGTGGCAGCAAATGCATGGATGAATAGTCCGGCAGGCTTCGACTTTGTTAATGGAAAATATATTAACATCGATCCGATTCAGGCCATGTTTAATAATGCCTGGTTTTCGCAAGCTTTACACATGTGTTTGGCAGCATTTACGGCAACTGGTTTTGCGGTTGCAGGTGTACATGCGCTAATGATATTAAGAAATCAAAATAAAGAATTTCACCTAAAAGCTTTTAAAATTGCTGCAATATTTGCTTGCATCGGTGCTTTACTACAGCCCCTAAGTGGCGATATATCGGCAAAAGATGTTGCCAAACGACAACCTGCAAAGCTTGCAGCAATGGAAGCATTATATAAAACTGAAAAACCTGCACCTTTGCTAATTGGTGGAATTGTAAATGAAAAAGATAAAACCGTTAAAGGTGCAATCAAAATTCCGGGAGCTTTAAGTTTCCTGGCACACGGCGATTTCAGAGCTGAAGTAAAGGGATTAGATAAAATTCCCGAAAACGAACACCCGCCGGTTGCGATAACACACTATGCTTTTCAGATTATGGTTGGAATTGGCACTTTGTTAATGCTAATTTCAATAGTCTACTTTTTTAACCTAATCAGAAAAAGAACGCTTTTAGAAAAACGCTGGTTACTTAAACTTTTTGTATTTGCCATACCGTTGGGTTACATTGCTTTAGAGGCAGGCTGGGTGGTTACGGAGGTTGGTAGGCAACCATGGATTATTTATGGTGTTATGCGCACTAAAGATGCAGTAACGCCAATGCCAGGTATTGCTTATTCATTTTATATTTTCTCTGCAATTTATTTTTCGTTGAGCATCATAGTAACGTTTTTACTCTATCGCCAAATTAAAATGGTTCCGGTATTGTATAATAAAACTGAATCAAATAATAATTAACCACAGCTAAACTTAATACTGTAATTATTTTCATAAATATGGAATACGTTGTAATCACCTTTTTATGTTTAGGAATTCTACTCTATTTTCTTTTAGGGGGAGCTGATTTTGGCGCTGGAATAATCGAACTTTTTACTTCTACAAAAAATAGGAGTAGAACAAGAAAAACCTTATATCAGGCGATTGGTCCTGTTTGGGAGGCTAATCACATGTGGCTCATTATTGCAATTGTTATTTTGTTTGTGGGTTTTCCACACATTTATACTACAATGTCGGTTTACTTGCACATTCCTTTGTTAATAATGCTTATTGGCATCATTGCTAGAGGAACAGCTTTTGTTTTTCGCCACTATGATGCCGTAAAAGATGATATGCAATGGCTGTACAATAGAATTTTTAGGTATTCTAGTTTTGTAACCGCACTTTTCCTCGGTATTATTGCTGGAAGCTTAATTTCAGGACATATTGATACCGATGCAAAAGATTTTATGTCGGCCTATATTTGGGGTTGGTTAAATTGGTTTTCTATTGCGGTAGGCTTTTTTACAGTTTCGTTGTGCGGCTTTCTTGCTGCTATTTACCTCATTGGAGAAACCACTGATGACCATGATAAACGCCGCTTCATTAAAAAGGCAGAATTAATGAACATCGCTGCAGTTATTTTTGGAGGCATCGTATTTATAGCTGCAGAGCGTGATAAAATCCCATTAGCCGACTGGGTTTTTAAAAACACGGTTGGTTTAACCGCAATTATTTTAGCTAGTTTATCGTTAGTTTTACTTTGGTATTTATTAATCAAAGGCAAAACAAAAATATTGCGGGTGTTAGCGGGTTTTCAGGTAACTATGATTTTGCTGGCAATTAGTTATGCGCATTTCCCAAATTTTATCCGACTAAAAAATGGAGGTGCAATTTCACTTTTCGAAACTGTTGGTCCTGAGAAAACCATTTATAGCCTAGGCTTAGCGCTGTTGTTAGGTAGTATTTTAATTCTACCTTTCTTGGGCTATTTGTTTTATAAGTTTAAAAAGAAAGAAGAGTAACTTATAATAATTTTTACTTTATCAGGTTTAGAAAAACTGAGATAAAATAAAAACAAAAAAGGAGCAACTGTTTCCAAATGCTCCTTCTAAAATATTATAAAAGCTTAATTACATTCCGCCTTTACGGTTTGATTTAGTTTGAACTGGCCATGTTGCTTGTTTGCCTGTGCGCTCATTTACAGGTAAATCAGTTGATTTTTCTGTTGAAGTTTTTTCAGGATCTTCGCAAGCCATATACACCATAATTGCAGCTAAAATTACATTACTACGAATTTCATCGAAAACTAATTTATCATAACTATCACGGTTGGTGTGCCAAGTGTAAGTTCCGTAATCCCAGCTGGTAGAACTTAAAGAATAACCCAATGCACCTGCAGCAACGAAAGATGCAAAGTCAGAACCACCAGCACCTGGTGTTCCCGGGAAATTTGTTTTAATTTGATTTTTAATCGTATCCGGAACTTTTGCTAACCAACGGGTGATGTAATCTTTCGATTTAGCGAAACCTTGTCCGCCAATGTTAACCACACGACCAGTTCCATTATCCTGATTAAATAGAGCCTGCAAGTTACTTACAATCTCTGGGTGGTCTTCAACAAACGCTCTAGAGCCGTTTAAACCTTGTTCTTCGCTTCCCCAATGGCCAACTAGTATGGTTCTTTTAGGGTTTGGATAGAATTTTTTTAAAATGCGCATCGCCTCCATCATCATAATCGTTCCTGATCCATTATCTGTTGCGCCACTTGCACCATCCCACGAATCGAAGTGTGCCGACAACATTACATATTCATTTGGTTTTTGCTTGCCTTTAATCTCAGCAATGGTATTAAAAGTTGGAACAACACCTAGTTTTTTAGATTCTGATTCAATTTTAAGCATTGGTTTGTTACCATTTAAAGCTAAACGATAAACTAAGCCATAATCTTCAACCGATAAATCTAATGTTGGAACTTTAGTGGTATTTGCGCCAAATATTTTATCTACACCAAAACCTTGCGACCAGTTATTAATTACTACTGCAACTGCACCAGCATTTTCTAAAGCTACAGGAAGTGTTTTTGCATTATATCCTGTTTTAGCCATGCCAGCCGTGTACGCTTTCATGGCCTCAGCTTTTTCTTTTTTAAATTTCTCGAATAAATCCTTTGTTGCAAATTCTTCCCAGTTTTTTTCTGGGCGTCCAGAAATTTGGTTCATAGAAATTAACACAACTTTACCTTTAACATTTGGTAACCATTTTTGAAAAGCTACAGAATCGGTAATTTCAGGAAGAATTATAGCTTCAGCATTAATTGCTTTACCATTTGTTGATGGACTCCAAGCTAATTGCGTTCCGTCCAAAGTTCTCACTCTTGGACTTATTAAATCAATATGAGTAATGCCTCTTTCCCAGCCTGCCCAATCGCCCCATTTCTCATTTTTTGCTGAAATCCCCCAATCGCTATATTTTTTAACTGCCCAATCATTTGCTTGTTTCATTTGAGGAGAGCCAACTAAACGTGGACCAACAACATCTAAAAGCTCGTGAGCCAGTTTTTCTAATTGTGAGTTTTGGTTTACTTCTTTCACAATGTTGTCAATCACTTTACTGTCTTGGGCAAAAACAAAGGACGATGTAAAAAGGAGTAGGGTTGGTAAGAGTAGTCTTTTATTCATAATAAGGGTTAGTTTTATTTGATGAGGCTAATTTAACTAATTAGGGGATGGGAGTGGTGATGTTAATGGAAATGTTGCAGAGATATAAGGTTGCACTTCATTGCGATGCAAGAAACAATCTTATTTGATAATTTAATTAGGAATTCCCTGTCCAAAGAAGCTTACTTCTGCTTGCTAAAGAGCTGCCTGATAGGGAGGATTGGTTTTTTAGATTATGGAGAAGAAAAATCAAACCCAATAATTACAAAACCTATGTAATCTAAACCTGATTGGCGTGAAAAGACCACAGCGTAGCGAGGACTTGAAAGAAAAAGCAGGGCTGAATTAACCGAAGTTATTCAAACCCTGCTTTTCTAAATTTCAATTAACTAGTTAAAACAATTAATCGGTTAACCCGAAAACTAATTATTCATCATTTTAATAAAAGCAGCCAATTTTGCTTTCATGGCTCTTCTATCTACGATAAAATCGAGGAAACCGTGTTCTAAAACAAACTCGGAAGTTTGGAAACCTTTTGGCAAATCTTTTTTAATGGTTTCTTTAATTACCCGAGGACCTGCAAAGCCGATTAATGCGCCTGGTTCTGCGATGTTGATATCGCCTAACATTGCATAAGATGCAGTAACTCCGCCTGTTGTTGGGTCGGTTAGTAAAGATATGTAAGGGATTTTTGCTTGACTTAATAATGCCAGTTTTGCTGATGTTTTAGCCATTTGCATTAGTGAAAATGCGGCTTCCATCATGCGTGCACCACCGGATTTTGAAATCATTAGAAACGGAATTTTATGTTTGATAGAATAATCGATAGAACGGGCAATTTTTTCGCCAACTACCGAACCCATAGAACCGCCAATAAATGCAAAATCCATACAAGCAATTACTAAATCCTGTCCATCAATTTTACCAACACCTGCACGAATTGCATCTTTTAAGCCTGTTTTAGCCTGGCTTTCTAAAATTCTCTCTGTGTAAGGTTTATTGTCGTTAAAACTTAAAGGATCGCCAGATGTTAGGTTAGCAAAAAGTTCTTTAAACTCGTTATTATCAAATAAAACCTCGAAGTATTCTTTAGAACCTACTCTCAAATGGTAATCGCAGTAGTGGCAAACGTATTTGTTTTCCTGTAATTCTGTTTGATGTAGCGGTTTTTTGCAATTCGGACACTTATTCCACACGCCATCTGGTGCCTCTTTCTTCTCTTCGGTTGTGGTAATGATACCTTTATTTTCTCTCTTAAACCAAGCCATATAATTTTTTAAAGAATTGGATTGCAAAGAAACGAAAAATATAATAAAGTCAGACTTTATTATACGTTAAATAGTCAATGACTTGTTGGTTCATAGTTAATTGTACATGGCTAATGCTCTAAGTTGATTAATTAAAAACTTATGATGGCCAATTTGCAGATACAAATTGCTAACTATAAAGTGTGTAATTTTTACACTATGGATAATGTGTTTTTTACACTAAATAGCCCCTATTTGGTTGTTAGGCAAATAATTCTATTAATACAAAAGCTTGAAATGTTATTTTTTTTCATAACTTCGAACTTAATAAAATTAACAAGAGATGAGTTTAAAAGGCTACAAAGGCGTAATTTACGGAGATGCCGTTCAAGAATTATTTGAGCAGGCTAAAAAACATCAGTTTGCTTTACCAGCAGTAAATATAACCGGTACAAATACGGTTAATGCGGTATTGGAGACTGCCAAGGCAGTAAATTCGCCAGTTATGATTCAGTTATCTAATGGAGGTGCGCAATTTTACGCAGGTAAATCTTTAGATAATGAGAAATTGCAAGCATGTATCTTAGGTGCTGTATCGGCAGCTAAACATGTACATTTATTGGCAGAACATTATGGTGTTGCCGTGGTTTTACATACAGACCACGCCGCTAAAAAATTGTTGCCCTGGATTGATGGCCTTTTAGACCATGGTGAAAAATTCTTTGCAGAAACAGGAAAACCTTTGTTTTCTTCTCACATGTTAGATTTATCAGAAGAATCTATTGAAGAGAACATGGAAATTTCTGCAAAATATCTTGCTCGCATGGCAAAAATGAATATGACTATCGAAATTGAACTTGGTGTTACAGGTGGTGAGGAAGATGGTGTTGATAATAGCGATGTAGATAGTTCGAAATTATATACTCAACCAAGTGAAGTTGCTTATGCTTACGAAGAATTGAGTAAAGTTTCTCCTCGTTTCACAGTTGCTGCTGCTTTTGGTAACGTTCATGGTGTTTACAAACCAGGTAATGTTAAGTTACAGCCAGTAATTTTGAAAAACTCTCAAGATTTTGTTAAAGAAAAATTCAATTTAACTGCAGAGAAGCCTATTAATTTTGTTTTTCACGGCGGTTCTGGTTCTTCTCAGGAAGAAATTAGAGAAGCAATTTCTTATGGTGCTATTAAAATGAATATCGATACTGATATGCAATGGGCATTTTGGGAAGGTATTTTAGGCTATTACAAAAAGAACGAAGCTTATCTTCAAGGCCAGATTGGTAACCCAGAAGGCGATGATAAACCAAATAAAAAATATTATGACCCACGTGTTTGGTTACGCAAAGGTGAAGAGGCATTTGTTAAACGTTTAACAGTTGCTTTCGAAGATTTAAATTGCATTAACGCAAACGATAAATTATAAGAAGCTGATTTTTACGACTAGATTAATGGTTTAGTCATTCGAAAATCATTCATTCAAAAATTAAATAAAGCGCCATAGGTTCAAAAACTTATGGCGCTTTTGTTTGTTTTATGGTATATTTAAGCAAATAATGTGTGATGACAAAATCTAAAAAAGACACCAAAAAAAATAATTTTTTTGAGAAATTTGCTAATGCTGCAACAAAATTTACTGGTAGTTCAGTTGCTTTTATTTCAGCTACTTCCATAGTTATTCTTTGGGCGGTTACGGGTCCACTCTTTAATTATTCTGAAACCTGGCAATTAGTTATAAATACTGGAACAACTATTATAACATTTTTAATGGTTTTCTTGATTCAAAAAGCACAGAATAAAGATGGAAAAGCAATTCAATTAAAGCTAAATGAGCTTATTGCTGCTCAGCAAGGAGCAAGTAACCGAATGGTTGATATAGAGGATTTAAGTGAAAAGGAATTAGATCAGTTACATAAATTTTACGTTACTATTGCTACACTTGCCAAAAAAGAGGCCGATATTCATTGTTCACATTCGATAGATGTGGCTAAGGAATTAAATGAAATGAAATTAAAAACGAATAAACACTTTAAACATCAAAAATAATGAGTCTGCTAGTTCAAAAAGTTAACCATACCGAAGATTTAGATAAAGTATTTGCAATTCGCAAAATTGTATTTGTAGATGAACAGAGTTGCCCTCCAGAATTAGAATGGGAGCATGAAGAGGAATCTACTCATTTTTTGGCTACAAATAATGGCCAACCTTGTGGTGCTTGCCGATGGAGGAAAACTGACGCTGGTTATAAGTTGGAGCGCTTTGCTGTGTTAAAAGATTTTAGAGGACAGGGTGTTGGACGTGCTTTAATTGCAGAAGCACTTTCTGATTTGCCTGAGGATGCACACTATATTTATTTGAATTCGCAATTAGATGCAATGAGTTTATATGCCAAATTTGGTTTTGTTGCCGAAGGTGAGCAGTTTGAAGAAGCAGGGATTCAACATTTTAAAATGGTTAAACAAGTTTAACATTAAAGGTTAAGCTTATTTATATTGCTCTGCGCTAGATATTTTTAACCGCTATTGTTTAATAGTTGGCTCAATTAAATCCCAAAGATTACCATATAAATCTTCAAAAACAGCAACTTTGCCATAGTCTTCTACAATGGGTGGTCTGATTATTTTTATGTTATTAACAATTAAATTTTGATAATCCAGATCAAAATTATCGGTATGTAAAAACAAGAAAACACGACCACCAGATTGGTTGCCTACAGCATCTTTTTGTTTTTTGTTTACTGCTTTTGCCAATAATAAGGCACATTCATTGGCACCTTTTGGTTTAACTAAAACCCATCGCTTTGTTTCATTTAAATATGTGTTTTCGACTAAATCAAAGTTTAATTTTTTAGTGTAAAATTCAATGGCTTTGTCATAGTCATGCACCAATATTGCAATATGCATTAAATGTTGTTTCATTTTTTTAACATTGGTTTTGGAGTAAAAATACGCTAAACATTTCCAAAAATCTTTTCTGATAAGTTCATTGCCTCATTCCATTTATTCATATTAAGGTTTAAATGCTCTCCTTTAGAAGTTAAGAAAGAAATCACATCTTCAGTTGCAATGTTACCAGTTAAATCATCGGCTGCCATTGGGCACCCACCAAAGCCTTTTAAAGCAGAGTCTATCCTTTTAACGCCAGAACAGTAAGCTGCATCAATTTTTTCAAAGCGCTCTTTAGGAGTAGAGTGTAAATGAATTCCAATCTCAGTTTCAGTAAATTTCGATATTAATTTCGGTAAAATACTTTCAATCTTTTCTGGTGTAGAAACGCCAACGGTATCAGCCAAAGAAAGAATTTTAACACCTTTAGTAACCAAAACATCTGCCCATTTTTCTACAATATCGTAATTCCATTCATCTCCATAGGGGTTTCCAAATCCCATTGATAAATAAACAACCGCAGTTTTATTGTTTTTCTCACAAAGCGAAAGCATTTCTTCAACAACATTTAGCGATTGAGCTATGCTTGAATTTGTATTTCGTTGTTGAAAGGTTTCGGAAATGGAAAAAGGAAAACCAAGATAAGATATCTCTTGGTGTTGAACAGCGTTTTCTACACCTCTTAAATTCGCTACTATAGCCAAAAGCTTAGTCGCAGTATTAGTTAAATCCAAATTTGCCAATACTGCTGTAGTATCTGCCATTTGAGGAATTGCTTTTGAAGAAACGAAACTCCCAAAATCTAGCGTATCGAAGCCAACCTGAAGTAGTAAATTTAGATATTCTGATTTGAGCGCAGTGGGTACAAAATCGTGTAATCCTTGCATGGCATCACGCGGACATTCGACTAATTTGAATTTGTTTTGGCTCATTTTATACTAATTTAACCGCAAAGTGCGCAAAGTTTTTCGCAAAGAAAAGAAGCGAAAGTAAAACAAATATTTATTTATGAACTTGTTCTAAAGACTAAAGACTAAAGACTAAAGACTAAAGACAACTAAACTTTAACTACCTCTTTGTTAGTAACTTCTTCGCGGTAATCTATACTTCTGTCTTTTGCAAAGGTTCTGATAATTAATCTTGTCCCTCTGTCGTAGCTGAAATAACTCCAAACCCAATTTATAAAAACGATAATTTTATTTCTGAAACCGACTAAAGTCATTAGGTGCACGAACATCCAGGTAAACCAAGCAAAAACGCCTTGAAAACGGATTTTACCAATATCTACAACAGCTTTATTTCTACCAACGGTTGCCATAGAGCCTTTATCGAAATACTTAAATTTCTCTAAGGGTTTATTTTCTAAAATATTGATTAAGTTTTTAGCCAATTGATGCCCTTGCTGAATCGCAGCTGGAGCAACACCAGGGTGGCCATTTGGTGTGTCTTCATCAATTATAGCAGCAACATCGCCAATAGCATAAACGTTAGGATAACCAACAATCAAGCTTTGAGTATCCGTTTTTAACCTTCCGCCACGAACAATTTCTGCTTTTTCCAAACCCGGAATAATCTGACCTTTAACGCCAGCGCTCCAAATTACGGTAGAACTTAATATTGATGGCTTGTCTTGTAAAGTAAGTGTATGTCCATCGTATCCCAAAACTCTGGTTTCGTTCATCACCTGAACACCCATTTTAATTAAAAACTCTTTAGATTTTTCTTGTGCCTGTGGCGACATTGGCCCTAGTAACTCTGGTGAGTTTTCTATTAAGTATATATTTACCTTACTTAAATCCATTTCTGGATAATCGTTAGGAATAACATGCTTCTTAAGCTCTGCAATAGCACCAGAAGTTTCTACACCTGTTGGACCGCCGCCAACCACTACAAAGTTTAATAATGCACTCTTTTTGTCTAAATCAGTTTCGATTAATGATTTTTCGAAATTTTGTAGAATAAGGCTTCTTAAATCTAGTGCTTCAGGAATAGATTTCATTGGCATGGAGTTGGCCTCAATTTCTTTATTGCCAAAGAAATTACTGGTAGAGCCTGTTGCAATTACTAAGTAATCGTAAGAAATTCTGCCAATATCTGTAACCAAACAATTTTCTGCTGCATTAACTTCTGTAACTTTTGTAACTCTGAATATTAAGTTTTTTTGTCCTTTAAAGATTTTACGCAATGGAAATGCAATAGAATCTGCCTCTAAACCACCTGTGGCCACCTGGTAAAGTAATGGTTGAAAAGTGTGATAGTTATGTTTATCTAACATAACTACCTGAAATGGTTTATTTTTTAATCTTTTAGCTAATTCAATTCCACCAAAACCACCACCAACTATTACTACTCTAGGGTACTCACTTTTAGGAAGTTGTAAATCCATTTTATCTGCGTTTTATATATGCAAACGTAACAAAAAGATAGCCAAAAGGTTTATTTCTTTAGATTTTGGCAGATAAATAAATCGCTTAGCTTAGATATAACTTTAATATGACGAATTGATTTTTGGTGAGTTTTTAGCAAGGAACTGACTTAAATAAACCTGATGGAAACGAGCATGAAGCGTAGCGAAATAAGTGTACAGGACTATCCGAACAGAAGGATTACTGATCTTGGTTTTCAAAAACCTCACCCTTTGAAAGTTTTGTGCTCTATCAAATTCCAGTTAGTCCCTCTCCTTAAATAGAGGGACAAGTTAGCTACTGCGTTTAACCTGGTAGAAACATAAACTCTTTTTTTTCTACTCTTAATGGAGAACGGCTATGCTGAAATACAAAGCACCACTAAATTTCACAGGGTGAATAAATTTTACTCAAAAAAAACGCCCCAATAAAATTGAGGCGTTTAATATATTTTAAGATTTTTAAATCTTATTTTCTCTTTTCTGCAGAACTACCCAAATCGATTACAATAGGAGTAGAGATACATAATGATGAATATGTACCAATTACGCGACCGATTAACAAGGCGAAAATAAATCCACGGATGCTATCACCACCGAAAATGAAGATTACCAATAACACGAAGAATACGGTTAATGATGTTAAGATAGTACGGCTTAATGTACTGTTCAATGCGAAGTTGATTAAGTTGTTACGTTCTTCGCCATGTAAATCATCTTTGCCAGCTTCTTTCAATTTCTCGCGAATACGGTCAAATACAACAACGGTTTCTGTCATGGTGTAACCCATTACCGTTAAAATAGCAGCAATAAAATCCTGACCAATTTCTAAAGAGAATGGTAAAACACCATCTAAAATTGTGTAGAAAGATAGTACCATTAAAACGTCATGCGCTAATGCAAGTACTGCACCTAAACCATATTGCCATTTTTTAAATCGTACAACAATGTAGATAAACATGAAGATACATGAAATCAATACGGCATAAAATGCTCCGTTTACAATATCGCTAGCAATAATTGGTGTTACCTTTTGCGAGCTTACAATTTCGTATTTAGAACCAGCTAAACCTTTATTTAAAGCATCTTCTACAACTTTATCAGTTTTAGGGTCTTGGTCATCAATATGGAAAGTAGTCGTAATCTTTACCTGACTATCTTCGCCTGCAGTTTTAACTTCAGGAGTTTCATTGTCAAAAACAACGCTTAATTTCGATTTTAAATCTTCGGTGTTAACTGTTTTATCGAAGTGAACTAAGTAAGTTCTACCACCTTTAAAATCTACCCCTAAGTTTAAACCACCATGTTTGAAATACATGCCGATACCAGCAATAATAATTATGGTAGAAATAACATAGTAAATTTTACGACGGCCAACAAAGTTGAAGGCTAAGTTTTTAAATGCATTACGTGTAAAGTTATTATCAAAGCTGATTTCCATTTTGCGATCTAACATCGCTTCGAAAACAACTCTTGAAATGGCTACAGCAGCAAATAATGAAGAAAGGATACCAATACATAAAGTAGTTGCGAAACCTTGAACTGGTCCGCTACCAAATAAGTAAAGAATAGCACCTAAAATGAATACAGTAATGTTAGCGTCTAAAATAGACGGCATTGCATGTTTGAAACCTTCTTTAATTGCAGTTGGAATATTTTTACCTAAAGCAAGCTCTTCACGAACACGTTCGAAGATTAGAATGTTTGCATCAACCGATAAACCGATGGTTAATACGATACCAGCAATACCAGGTAATGTTAATACAGCACCTAATGATACCAAGATACCAATAATGAAGAATAAGTTAATTAACAACGCGAAGTTAGCAACCCAACCCGCACGGTGATAATATAACGCCATGAAGATTAAGATTACAATAAATGCAATTACGAATGAGATTAAACCATCGTGAATTGCCTGCGCACCTAAAGTTGGACCAACTACGAAACTACCTGCAATACGAGCAGGAGCAGGCAATTTACCAGCTTTTAAAATGTTTGATAAATCTTTGGTATCTTCTTGAGTAAAGTTTCCAGAGATAGAAGAAACACCGTTTGGAATTTCATTCTGAACAGTTGGAGCAGAATAAACCTGATTATCTAATACAATAGCAATAGATTTTAAATTATTTCTATCAGCAGAAGCTTCAGCAGTAATTTTTTTCCATTTTGCAGCACCTTCGCTGGTCATGTACATCGTTACTTCTGGTTTACCTTTCTGGTCAAAATCGTTACGAGAATCACTCACCGCTTCACCACCTAAATCTGGTTTTCCATCAGCACTTGTAACCTTAATTGCATAAAGTTCGAATACTTTAGAACCTTCCATTGGTTTAACGCTCCACATAAACTTCATTGTAGAAGGAATAGAAGCAGCAACCTCAGGTGTTTTGAAATATGAGTTTACTTTAGCAGTATCTTTTTGTGCAACCCAACCAACAATTGGTCCGGGGCGTAAAGCCGGCTGACCATTTTCTCCTTGATAAGTTGGAATACTTAAAATAGAGAATAAAGGATTTGATTTTGCAATTGCCGCTTTAGCAGCTGTAGAATCTTTTTTGCCTAAGCCAGCAAGTTTGCCGCCTTTAGTTGTATCAGCAGCAGCTTTTTCTAAGCCAGCTAATTTACCACCAGCTGCAGGCGCAGTAGTAGCATCTTTAGCAACAGCAGTCGTATCTTTTAAAGTAGATGCTAAGGTTTTGTTAATGTTTTCAAGTAAAGAAACAACTTCTTGTATTTGATATACTTGCCAGAATTGTAATTCGGCAGAACCTTGTAAAAGTTTAGAAATACGCTCTTTATCTTGTACACCTGGCATCTCAATTAAGATACGGTTACTACCAGGTTGTTTTTGCATGTTAGGACTTACAACACCAAAACCATCAATACGTGAACGTAAGATTGTAAACGAACGGTCGATAGCACTTTCAGCTTCTTTTGATAAGAAAGACTGAACTTCGCTATTGCTTGCGTTTGGTTTTAATTGTGAAGCATTATCTTGGTTAGAAAAATAATCTGCAAGTTTTACACCCGGACTTAATTTTTCGAAATCATCAACAAATAATTTGATGTAATCTTTACCGCCTGCATTTAACTGGGTTTGCGCATTTTGCAATGCTTTGTTAAAATTAGCATCAGTTGTGTTATCCGCTAAAGATTTAACTAATTCCGCTAACGATATTTCCATCGTAACGTTCATACCACCTTTTAAATCCAGACCTAAATTGATCTCTTTCGATTTAACATCCTGATAAGTAAAGCCCAATAAAGGGTAAACTTTTTCGGTGCTCATCGAGTCTAAGTAAGCCTTTTCTTTGGCTAAATCACCTTTCGCATAGTTTTTGGCGTCTTTTTCCACACTGGATGATACCAAAGTGAAAGAAAGTGCATACGCACAAACGATAGCTAATACTATCGCTATAAACTTAATAAAACCTTTTCCTTGCATTGTTTGTTTAAAATAATTTGTCTTTCGCTGTTTTTTAACAAGTCGGCAAATCTAATTAAATTTTTAAATTATAGAACCCCTTAATTGATAAATTATTAACATTAATTTTTAATAACTGATATGAGGTATAGATTCGTTACATAGAACTGGTTTTAGATAGATAATCTTGCTTAAAATTATTTGAAAAGCAATTGCAGTAACTGTTTGGGTTTGGTTCAGTCCCGCTAATGTTTCAAGCACCGAAAAAAATCGGTGGCTTTCCACTAATATCGGGTTTAGGTGGGAGAGGCAGTTGTTCTGTTTTAGTCAAAAGCCCTCAATTGCATCTTCAAAATATAGGCAGTTAAAGCAACCTGCAATTAGTAATTTGCTGTTGTCGTCTAGTTTTTCAATTCGTTGCCGTTGGTTCAACCAACGGATAACAGTCAAAATATTTATTTCTTCCTTTCTAAAACTTCAAAAGTATAATCATACTTGTTCTTTTCATCAGCCAGATGTGGTTCAGAACTAATCAGGTTCCATTCATTTCTATCAATGGCAGGGAAAAAAGTATCTGCATCGAAAATATGATGAATAGTTGTTAAATAGAGAATATCAGTTTTTGGCAAAGCCTGGCGATAAATTTCTGCGCCACCCACTATAAAAACAGATTTTTGTTCATTTTTGGTAATTTCTAAAGCCTCATCTAAACTATTCACTACTTCAACGCCATCAATTTTCAATGATTCATCTCTTGTAATAACTATGTTTCTACGATTTGGCAACGGCCTTCCAACAGAATCGAACGTTTTGCGACCCATTACCACAGTATGCCCTGAAGTAGTTTGTTTAAAGAATTTTAAATCTGCAGGCATGTGCCATAAAAGCTGATTGTTTTTTCCAATGGCAAAGTTTTCGCCAACCGCTACAGCTATTGCTACCACACCCCCTAAAGGTGATTTTTCATTTCTATCGTTTAACCCCTCCGCCCCTAAAGGGGAACTTGAATTTCCATCGCTCATGCTATTTTTTTAATGTTTTCTGATTTATGCTTTTGCCAATTTGCCTGTAATCCTATTCTTGTCTTAGCGTGTCGCTAAGACACTCAAGTACATTTAAAATAGTAGGACGACCCCTGCGACTAGATTGGATTTTTCGCTATTTTAAGTTTGCTTGTAGCTCCCCTTCAGGGGGCTGGGGAGTTATACGGCAACTATTCCTTTAATATGTGGATGTGCCTCGTAATTCTCCAATGTAAAATCTTCAAATTTAAAATCAAAAATGCTTTTCACATCAGGATTAATTTTCATGGTAGGCAATGGTTTCGGTTCCCTGCTTAGTTGAAGATTAGCTTGCTCAATATGATTGTTATATAAATGCGCATCGCCTAAAGTGTGAACAAAATCGCCAGCCTCTAAACCACAAACTTGTGCAACCATCATCGTTAATAAAGCATAAGATGCAATGTTAAAAGGTACGCCCAGAAAAATATCAGCACTGCGTTGATATAATTGTAAGCTGAGCCTACCTTTTGTTTCCCCTTTCAGGGGATTAGGGGGTGCTACGTAAAATTGGAAAAAGGCATGACAAGGAGGTAGTGCCATATTTTCAATTTCTGCAACATTCCATGCCGAAACAATAATTCTACGCGAATCAGGGTTGTTTTTTATGGTATTAATAATGTTTGTAATCTGGTCGATGTGCTGCCCATCTGGCGTCGGCCAGCTTCTCCATTGCGAACCGTAAACAGGGCCAAGGTTTCCATCTTCATCTGCCCATTCATCCCAAATACGAACGCCATTATCTTTTAGGTATTTAATGTTGGTATCGCCAGTTAAAAACCAGATTAATTCGTGTATAATCGATTTTAAATGCAGTTTCTTCGTAGTAACCATCGGAAAACCTTCCTGCAAGTTAAAACGCATTTGATAGCCAAAAACGCTAATGGTTCCGGTTCCTGTGCGGTCGTGTTTTTGTGCGCCGTTATCCAGCACATGCTGCATTAAATCTAAATATTGTTTCATACTGGTTTGATAATTTACAAATATCTAAAATTAATCAAGCCGAATAGTCATAAGTTTTCTACAATTCTCTTTTTTAAACATTTTGTATGTTTGCAGTATACCGCAGTAGATAGAAAGGGAATCTTGATGCTCAAGACTAAATACTCGATACTCAAAAATAAAATGCTATCCTTTCCAAACGCAAAAATAAATTTAGGTTTAAACATCACCGAAAAGCGGGCAGATGGTTATCATAACCTGGAAACTGTTTTTTATCCAATCAACATAAAAGATACTGTAGAAATAATTGATGCAGAGGAAACTTCTTGTAAAATATATGGGATAGATATTCCTGGTGATGCTAACGATAATCTCTGTCTAAAGGCTTATCAATTAATAAAAGCCGATTTTGAAATCCCGGCACAACAGATTAATTTATTAAAAAATATTCCGGTTGGTGCAGGCTTAGGCGGTGGTTCGGCAGATTGTGCTTTTGTAATCAAATTAATTAACGAAAAGTTTGGTTTAGGTTTGTCGGTCGGCCAGATGGAAAGTTATGCCCGTAAACTTGGTGCCGATTGTGCTTTTTTTATCGAAAATAAGCCCGTTTATGCATTTAATAAGGGCGATGAATTTGAGAAATGCGAAGTTGATTTGTCAGCTTGGTTTAAAGTTTTGGTAAAACCACCTGTACATGTTAGCACTGCCGACGCTTATGCTTTGGTAAAACCTCAAAAACCTTTGCAATCGTTAAAAGAAATCATACATTTGTCGCCAACAACATGGAAGAATAAGGTTATCAACGATTTCGAGCAATCGGTATTCGCAAAGTATCCCCAAATTCATCAAATAAAAACCAGTTTATATGATGCAGGCGCAACATTCGCTTTAATGAGTGGTAGCGGTTCGTCGGTTTTTGCAATTTTTAACGAACCCGTTAAGCTGCCCGAACTGGAAAAAGACAATTTAGTTTATTACAATATTTAAAAGAGCTGAAAGGTTAAAAGCAGAAAGACTAAAGCAAATTGCGTCTTGATACTTGATACTAATTACTCGAATACTAACAACATGAATATAAATCTCATCCGCAAGAGCGGGAAATTTAATTTTGAGGCCGAAAACGAAAGTGGTTTTACGGTAGAATTAGATGCAAAAGCTGCTATTGGTGGCGAGGGTAAAGGTTTTAGACCTATGGAAATGCTTTTGGTTGGATTAGGTGGTTGCAGCGGAATTGATATGGTTAACGTACTAACGAAACAGAAAGAACCGCTTGATGATATTAAAATTGCCATTAACGCGACACGTAAAGAAGAAGAGATGCCCCCAATTTTTGATGAAATTGAGATTCACTTCGATTTATATGGTGATTTAAGTGCAGCAAAAGTAGAACGTGCTTTATCTATGACTTTCGAAAAATATTGCTCTGTTTCGAATATTTTAGGCCGCTCCGCAAAAATTAACTTTACTTACAAAATAAATAGCAACGCTCAAGTATAAGGTAGCGAGTCTAAGTACCAACAAAAGTGCGTTTTAAGACCCACTCCAGTTTTGATACTTAATACTCAAATCTTGATACTAAAGTCTTGATACCTGATACTAAAATCTTGATACTTTAAAATGAAATCCGAAAATTTTGAAACCATAGCTATACGCACTCAAACCGAACGTAGCTTGCATAAAGAACATTCCGCACCAATTTACTTAACATCCAGTTATAAGTTTGATGATGCAGAAGAAATGCGGGCTTTGTTTGCCAACGAAAAAGAAGGGAATGTTTATAGCCGTTATTCAAATCCAAATACATCAGAATTTATAGAAAAAATGTGCCTTTTGGAAGGTGCAGAAGATGGTTTTGCTACCGCAACAGGTATGGCTGCCATTTTTACTACCTTTGGTGCTTTCTTAAAAGCTGGCGACCATATCGTTTCTAGTCGCTCGGTTTTTGGTTCTACCCACCAATTATTAACCAATGTATTTTCTAAATGGGGCGTAACTTTCGATTACGCAGATTTAGATAAACCACAAGATTGGGAAGGCTTGATTAAGCCTAACACAAAAATGATTTTCGTAGAAACCCCGTCAAATCCGGGTATCGATATTATTGACTTAGAATTTTTAGGCAATTTAGCTAAAAAACACAATCAGCTTTTGGTTGTTGATAACTGCTTTGCAACTCCATATTTGCAGCAACCGATAAAATTAGGTGCCCACATTTCTATCCATTCGGCTACAAAATACATCGATGGACAAGGACGCGTATTAGGCGGAATTATTTTAGGGACAAAAGAGTTGATTACCGAAGTTGTGAATTTTGCCCGCCACAGCGGGCCAGCTTTATCGCCATTTAGTGCCTGGATTTTATCTAAAAGCTTAGAAACTTTAGCTATACGTATGGATCGCCATTGCGAAAATGCATTAAAAGTTGCTGAATATTTAGAGAAACACCCGAAAATTAAATTGGTAAAATATCCGTTTTTACCATCGCACCCTCAGTATGAGATTGCTAAAAAGCAAATGAAACAAGGTGGTGGTATTGTTACCATTGTTGTTGATGGCGGGATTGATGCCGCCCGAAATTTTATGGACAAACTAGAAATGTTCTCTATTTCTGCAAATCTGGCAGATACCCGTTCCATTGCAACACATCCTGCAACAAGTACGCACAGCAAGCTTACAGAAGAGCAGCGTAATGAAGTCGGAATTGAGCAGGGTTCAATCCGTTTATCAATCGGTTTAGAGCATATTAATGATATTTTAGCTGATATAGAGCAAGCGCTAGCTTAATTACGATTTTAGATTTACGATTTTTGAATAGCAAAACTTGCGGGGCATCAGTTATGAAGCCCCGCTTTGTTTTTCAGGATTTTCTACCCCTTGCCTTATAGCCAGTTCCCGATGTTAGGAAAGACTTTACCCGAAATCTTGCCTATACTTCTACCTTAAACCAAGGTTTGTGATTAATTTAATTGCTTATTACATTACTTACCCTACATCAATGCACAGGTGCTAAACCTGCAGTAAATTTGTATCATAAATAAGAAAGGAAATTTATGTCACAGTTTATTTTGCACAAAGAAAACACCAGAGGCCATGCAAATCATGGTTGGTTAAATGCTCACCACTCGTTCAGTTTTGCTAATTATTACAATCCTGACAGAATGCACTTTGGCGTTTTAAGAGTTTTAAATGATGACTTGATTGATGGTGGAATGGGCTTTGGAGCACATCCACATGATAACATGGAAATTATTACAATTCCATTAGCAGGTGCAATTGCCCACAAAGATAGTATGGGGAATTCTGCTGTAATAAATGCTGGAGAAATTCAGGTAATGAGCGCTGGTACAGGAGTTAGTCATAGCGAATTTAATGCTTTGGCCGATGTTCAGTTGAATTTATTGCAAATTTGGTTATTCCCAAACAAAAAGAATGTTACACCAAGATATGACCAAAGAGCTTTAGATGTTGCTGCCCGCCACAATAACTTTCAGCAGATTTTATCGCCAAATGCTGATGATGATAATGTATGGATTCATCAGGATGCCTGGTTTTCTTTAGGGAAATTCGATGCTGATTTTGAAACAGAATATAAAATCAAAAAAGCAGGTAACGGTGTTTATGCTTTTGTTATCAGTGGAGAAGTAACTATTAACGGCCAAGCATTAAGTACAAGAGATGCCATTGGTATTTGGGATACAGATAGCATCAGCTTTAAAGCAAATTCTGCAGATGCAGAGGTTCTGTTAATGGATGTTCCGATGGAATTGAATTAATTAATTTTGTTTTTTACCAAACCTCGTAGGTTTTTAAAACCTACGAGGTTTATTAGTTTTTGATATTATGCAAACTACCATCCTTTATATTGGCCGAGATACAGAAATTACTGCGGTGATGAATCGCTTGCTTAATGCCAGACCCGAATGGAAAGGCATTTGCGTATGTACAGATGATGAAGCAATTTCCATTTTTAAAGAACAAAGCATTGACTTGGTTTTGCTTGGTAATGGTATAGACCCAGAATGTGAAGAGGCTTTAAGAGCAAAATTATTAGCAATTAAACCTGAAGTTAAAATTATTCAACACTATGGAGGGGGAAGCGGCCTTTTGTATGGCGAAATAATGACTGCCCTAAATTCGTGAAAATTTTCAAGTTCAAATTAAAAACGCAGGTTTATTAAAAGTATTCAAAGGCTTTTTAAGCTAACCAATATTTTTAGGCGTCTTGTCTCAAATAGTGTGTTTTGCCGAAGTTTTTAAACGGGATTGAAGCGATATCCTATTTTGCTATAATCCTGAGCGTAGTCGAAGGATAGCAAAAAAGATTTAGCGGAAAGCCCGACTAACAATTATCGTATTACTGCCATTGCTTTTCAGAAAAAAATAGCAGTCTAAATTTAGAAGCATAACTGAAGTCTGATTTTAACAATTATGTTATTAGCTGATGTACTCTTTATCTTCGTCGCTTAACTCTTTTTTAATCCCGTTTGGATTGTGTTTCTGAATTTCATCATCGTAATTGGTTATTGTTTTTCTAGGTCGGCCAACTATGAAACCGATTATAAAACCTATAACTACGCAAATGCCAATTACCAAAAGTTTAGATACCGCAACAGTTGTTACTAAGAAATCGAAGTCCACTGGTTCGGTGTTTACCATTAAAAATATGGTTAATAATGCTGTTAGGACGATAATGAAAATGGTTTTTCCGCTCATGGGTTAAAAGCTATAGTTAAATGAAAACTCTAATATCGGATTTTGATTGTAAATTTTGTTAACAAAAACCAATCTTGCTCCAACATCTACAACAGGTTGATAGCGCAAAATGTTTAAGCTACTGTTCAATTCTATGCCATATGTTTTTGGTTCGCCAATATTTGTCTCTTTACCAATGTTTTCATAGTGGCTAAATAGACCTGCTCTAAAGTTTCGGAAATAAGCAAGTGAACCCAACTCCCAATCGGGAAATGCAAACGGGAAACGATAGTTGAGGAGCAAGCTGTTTTGCAATTTACTCTTCGCAAGGATGTTGTTGTAGCCATAAACAGTTGGGATTTCTACCGCGTATTGATTTGCTCCACTTGCTTTTTGATAATTGAAACTCGCTAAAAAAGAGTGATTCTTAGCAATTCCGGGAAAATAAAAGAAACTTTCTAAAGCAATAATTTTGCCGCCAAGATTTTTGTCGAACGGTTGATGATTGTATGTTGCTCTTAAAATTTGTGCCCATTTAGGAGCGATGTCTCTTTCAGTCGTTCTGACACTGTGATTGAAGGTCAGATTATATTCCATCGGGAATTTAAGTGAGGTTACAAAGCTTCCCGGTAAATTCTCTAGCATGTAACGCTGGGTAAAACTGGTAGCTGCATTTAATGAAAAAGAATAGTTTTGGTTTCGGGCATTAAACGAGAAAGGTAATGATGCATTAAGCTTGATAAAGTTCTCTCGCCAATCGCCTTGCTGAGTCGCGTTTTTAGCTCTGTAGAACGTTCGTTTAGGTCGGTTACGGTACGCAATACTAAAAACCGGATAAAGTGCTTTATAGCTAATGTCTGCGGTGTATTCGAAGCGCTTTAAATCGCGATGGTATTTTGCGCCTGTGTAAAAGTCCATTGTATTTAACAAATTGTTAGATTGAAGTTCTAAGCCAAAAACATATTCGTTATCGATTACTGGAATTATGCTATGAAAACTAAATAAGTTTAGTACCTGATGATAAGGTTTCGATTGGTAAGTGCTATCAGGAATATTGGTGAAAACATTACCTGTGTTTTCCTGCTTTTCAGCAGCTGTAGAAAAATCGATATACACGTTTTGACCTACAGGTTTCTCTGTAATCTTTTTCTCTGCGATTTCATAGCCGTTAATTTTATAATCATTAAAAATGATTTTTTTATCGCTTGTTTCAGTAGGGTTAAACGCCCCGTATTTTGAAGCGCTTAGCGCATTAATTTTTTTCGATTTGATATCAATGCTGTAAATATTATCGATACCATTGAAGTGTGCATTGAATACAATTTTATCACCAATAAAAATAGGTCTGTTTAATTGTTGTCTACTTCCCGAAATGAGTTTCGTTTTTTTACCGCTTTCCAATAGCCATAAACTTTTTCCTTTTTCACTAACGCCGATGTAGCTAATTCTATTTCCCGTTTTATCGAAACTTGGTGTTTGTAAAATTTCGTTCTCCGGATTCGAATAAGTTTTTAAAATTTTGCCAGTTGTTGCATCAAGCTCTACCAAATTGAATTGATTGCTCAGGTCTACTTTTGCGGCAACGATTTTCTTCCCGTCTTCAGAAAGGCTAGGGGAGAAGAGGCGACTTTTACTGCTGAGTTTCTTGAATTTTTTAGTCTTCAAATTATAGCTGCAAATTACGCTGTAGCTTCGCTGTTTATATCTCGGATCGTAGCGAATTTCGTCCCAAACAATAAGGTCTTTTTTTGAGCTAAACCAGGGCTGTTCCTGATAGCCTATTCCAAATAATCTTTGCTCCGTTTTATCTTCATTTACGATCACGAAATGCCTAGCATCTTGCTTGCTTTCTTTGAGTGCCAAAATCTGATTTTTATTTAACCGAACCGGAAGAAAATAATTCGTTACTAACCATGTTTTCTGGTTCAGGCTTTCATAGTTTTCAGGCGATAGTTTTTCTTGCTGAGCATTCCAGTTTTTAGTCAGTTTTTCTTGGGTCGAAAGGAAATAATCTTTAGTGTTTTTTCCTGTGTATTTTTTTAAGCTTTGCGAAAATGGATAAAGGCGTACGGGTCTTTTTCTGATATCTCCAAGCAAGCTGTCGGAAATGAATTGACCAAATTTTTCTTTCATGTCGGCAACCATTAAATATCCGGTTTGGTAGTAGCCTGGAGTTATATCTTTATTCGAGCCAAAATATGCTTTGCTGTAAGAAAATTTTTTCCCCTCTAAAAGTGAAGTGCGAAAAGGCATAATCCATTTTGGTTGTCGGCCTCGTCCAGATTCGGTTAAAGCAGTTTCATTCACCACCGCATCGCCCTCGAAAAACCAGGTTGGTATACCAGCGCCAAAGTAAGCGAAGTAAACCAGTTCAGGGAACGGGTGTGTTTGGATTCCTGTCAATTTGTCAAACTGTGCGATGTGTCTTAGTTCATGAACTGCAAGATTATTTAGCCAGTCTTGACTGTCGAAATATTGGGGTGGTGTTGCGTAGAATTCCGACTTCTTTGGAGCAAGCTGAACAAAGCCATTTGCTATGGTTCCACGGTTCTGTAACAGGAGAGGGATGGAGGTGTTTTGTTGCCTTAAACTAAGTCCTATTTTAGGGTAAATGAAGGGTAGGGTGTTAGCCATTCTTTGAGCGTCTTTTTCAAGTTCTTTTGGGTAGATGATTTTAAAGCCACCAGATTGAATGTAGTTCCATTTTACACTAAGTGGGTTTTGGGCAGTGCTGAAAATTTGCCCAAAAACTGATGATGAAATAAAACTTAATGTAAGTATGGTTAAGTGTCTGATAAATAGTTTTTTGTTTATGTTATTTATATTCATCTAAAATGTTTGCTAAAATATTTAGTTTTTGTTGTTTTTAAAAATTTAAAAATTGTGAATATTTAATTTATCTAAATATATTTAATTATCTGATTTTTAATTTTATATGTATTTTATTTAATTCTATATTTCTTGAGGATTATTAAGTTTTTTAATCTTTTAAATTGCCTTTTTTAGCTTTGAAAAGCAATTTTGATAACCCCTTAGATAAGGCTCTTAATTTACACTTATTAATCGATTTTCTTCGAAATTTTTTATTCCAATTTTTAGTTTTGGTTATGGATTTCCATATTTTTTTTTGTTGTTTCTGACTAAAATTGAAGTAAAAAATATTGTGGCTTTTGCTTTTCGAGCGCTCGTTTTCACCTTAAGTTTTGCCTCTCGGCTAATCTATTTTAAGACCTGATATTTGCCTGGTTTTTTTACTTTTTTTAGTACGGTTTGCTAGGATTTAATTCAGATTTTTGAGTTTTTTTGATTGTTGTATTTCGCTTTTCAAAACTGATGAGCTTATCATCGTGATTTTAAAAACTGACTAAATGTCGCTTAATTTTGTTGGGATACTTTAATGAATAGTATAGAGTTGTTAACTATTTTTTAGATATTATCTCATTGAAATTTAACATTCTGTAAGAAGATTTGTAGATTGTTTTTGCTAAAATTAAAAGCTCTTATCTTTAAAATTTGGCTTAATTTTAAGGTAAATTAAAGGCTAAATTTAACGCTGGATGTATACGAAAACTTAAAATTTCACCCTTTATTGAGCCTGTTTTTGGCTTTGTAACTTGATTTCTCTGCAATATTTGCTTTCTTCAATCATTTTCTTCAAATTTTTAATACTTCCTCTTTTTGGTGTTTAAATATTTGATTGTCAGTGTTTTATTCTTTGTTTTATTTCGAAAGAGAAAATATAATGAACTTAGAGGGTTGGATAGATAATTCATCATTATCCTTTGATAATTGGTCTGTTTTTACTCCGAATTTGTTTAAATAAACTTCATCTTAAACCACATTTTATTAAGCAACTTGGTGATGTTTTTTTTAAATACTAATTGATGTGAGCTTGTTGTTCTGAGAGATTCGCTGGCTTTTTTAACTTGCGATTTTATCATTTTAAAGCTTCTGATTTAGTATCTGCAAGAACGAATTAAAATGATTTTAGCGTAGCAAAAACTAGTTGGCGCTTTGAGTTATTTATCTAATGAAAATAGGGTGATTTAAGTGTTTTAATGTGAGAAATAAACACCAGAAGATTATAGCTTATCTTTCTTGTTTTTGTAAATTGGATAAAGAAATATAGAAGCCAAAATTATGATAGCTCCGATGTAAAATCCAGCTGTCATTTGTTCTTTATCCTTAAAGAAAATGAAGGCTAATATGATGCCATAAACAGGCTCCAGATTAGTTACTAAAGATACCCGAAATGCCGATAAAGTTCGCATCACTGATACGCCTGCAACATAAGCTACAGATGTGCAAAATGTGCCTAAAATTACAATGTAAAACCAGTCTTTTGTGCTTAGGTTAAAGTGCGTGTTTAAAAGCGATCCATCGTATAAGCGATACAAAGTTATCCAGAATAGTCCGCCAACAAGTTCATAAAAACCTATAATAGAGGGTTCACTTTTTTGAACTAATGTAGAGTTAATAGTAGAAAATAAACTCGATGCCACGGCTGCTGATAAACCAAAAATTATCCCTAAAGTATATTGACTTTCGAATTTGAAAATCATATATATGCCCAGAATAATTAATAAGCCGACTAATATATCACCCATTTGTATGGGCTGTTTTTTAATCAAGGGTTCTAAAATTGCAGTAAATAAAGTGAAAGATGAAAGGCAAACTAAGGTTACAGAAACTGTAGAAACTTTAATTGCATGGAAGAAAAATATCCAATGAATGGCAACAATTCCTCCTGTTAAAAAGAATTGTATAAACTGCTTTTTAGTAATTTTTATATTCTTTTTGGTAAGTAAAAACCACGCAAAAAGGGTTGATGTAGCAATTAAAACGCGGTACCAAACCATAGGCACGGCATCAATAGAAATTACTTTCCCAAGTACGCCTGTAAAGCCCCAAACAAAAACAGTAAGATGAAGAATAAGGAGATTTTTTTTGTTGGCTTCCATGTTATTTTGGTGCACGTTTTAATAAGTACAAACCAAGCAAACCAAACACTATAGTTGGGGAAAGTACGGCGATGAATGGAGGTAATCCACCTTTGGTAGAAAACATTTGGGTAAACTGGTTAAATACAATATAAGCGAAGCTTAAGAAGATACCGATTCCCAAAGAAACACCTACGCCCCCACGAACTTTACGCGAAGATAAGGCTACACCAATGAGCGTTAGTACGAAAGCAGATAGCGGTTGTATATAACGTTTATATTGCTCAAACATTAGGTCGTTCATAATGCCTGTTCCGCGAGTTCTTTCTTTACGTATTTTCTCTGCTAATTCCGATGTTGAAAGGTTTTGTACAACATTATCGTAGGCAGAAAAATCATCCGGACGCATATCTAATATTGTATCCTTCAACTTTCCATTTCCGTAAATCATGCTTTCTTTTAAGCCATCAATTTTTCTTATTGAGTAATTGCTTAACTGCCATTTACGTTTGGTAGAATCCCATTTAATATTATCAGCAACTATCTTTTTTACCAAAACATCGCCATTAAAATTATCCAAAGAGAAACGGTAACCGTAATTGGTTTTGTTATCAAAGCTTTGAATATAGATGTAGGTTTTGTCATCCAGTTTCATGTGGATGTTTGATTTTGTTGAAGGGTCGTTTCGTTTAACGTAAGTGTTTTCGAAACTATTTTTTAGCGTATTAGTGTATGGTAGTACGTATAAATTTGAAGCTAAATTTGCTGAAAATATAATGCTTGCAGATACAAAATATGGAAAAAGAAACCTGTTAAAACTTACTCCTCCGCTTAAAATGGGAACAATTTCTGTTTGATCGGCCATTTTTGCCGTAAAAAATATTACTGCAATAAAGTTAATTAATGGCGAAAGCATGTTAATATAAAATGGAATTGAGCCGGCATAATATTTAGTTAATACGCCCCAGAAACTTAATCCACTTTTTAAAAAATCATCAAGCTTTTCAGATAAATCGAATACAACAATGATAATTACGAAAATTGCCAGGGTATAAATAAATGTACCCAGGTATTTGCCAATAATATAGCGGTCGATAATTTTTATGTTGCCCTTAATTAAATTCATTTTATAGCTTATTGCCCAGTACTTTAACCATTTGGTTTTTCCACTCGTAAAACTCTCCGCTAATTATTTTTTCTCTAGCCTGATTAACCAACCAAAGATAAAAGTGCAGGTTATGCAAGGTAGCAATTTGTGCGCCAAGCATTTCTTTGCTGTGAACCAAATGCCTAAGATAAGCCTTGCTTGTTACTAAATCGACATGTAGATCACTATCGGACTCTATTGGAGAAAAATCGTTCTCCCATTTTTTATTTCTGATGTTTATGATGCCATTTTTAGTGAATAGCATACCATTACGAGCATTTCTGGTTGGCATTACACAATCGAACATATCAACACCTAAGGCTATATTTTCCAATAAGTTAATTGGTGTGCCAACGCCCATTAAATAACGTGGTTTATCATAAGGTAATATGTCGCAAACAACTTCTGTCATTGCATACATTTCTTCGGCAGGTTCGCCAACTGATAGGCCGCCAATTGCGTTGCCTTCGCGACCCATACTTGCGATAAATTCTGCAGATTTAATTCTCAAATCTTTATAAACAGAACCTTGTACAATAGGAAATAAGGTTTGATCGAAACCATATTTTGGTTGCGTATTGTCAAAATGAGCGCAACAGCGTTTCAGCCAGCGATGTGTCATCTTTACCGATTCAGCTGCATAGGTATAGTCGCAAGGATAAGGCGTGCATTCATCAAAAGCCATTATAATATCGGCACCAATGGTTCGCTGAATATCCATTGCATACTCTGGCGTAAAAAGATGTTTAGAGCCATCAATATGAGAACGAAAGGTTACACCTTCTTCTTTTATTTTACGAACTTTACTTAAAGAATAAACCTGATAACCACCACTATCTGTTAAAATTGGCCGGTCCCAGCCAATAAATTTATGCAAGCCACCAGCTTTTTCTAAGGTTTCTAATCCTGGTCTTAAATATAAATGATAGGTATTACCTAAAATTATTTGAGCATTAATGTCTTGTTTTAACTCCCGTTGATGAACAGCTTTAACTGTTCCGGCGGTACCAACAGGCATAAAAATAGGTGTTTGTATTTCGCCATGGGCTGTTGTAACTGTGCCCGCTCTGGCTTTAGAAAGCGGGTCGTTAGCCTGTAAAGTAAATTTCATATGGTGTTTTTCTCGTCACAAAAATCAGCCAAAAATAAGAAAATAAGAGGGTATATTTTTGTTTAATTTTTTATCAACATAAAAGTGTATTACAGATTAAAAATGAGAAATTTGCGCCTGTTTATTTTAATGCTGTGATATTAACTATACCCGAAATTTCAATTCTTTCTGCTTTATTGCTCTGCCTATTAATTCAGCTCTATTATGTGCTTTTTGTGCATTTAAAACTAGCTCGGGTTCGTGTTGAGGAAATACCTGAAATTGCAAAATCGCCTTTAAGTGTAATTATTTGCGCTCGCAATGAAATTGCTAATCTCGAAAAATATTTGCCAAGCATTTTAAATCAGAATTATCCAGATTTTGATGTTGTAGTTGTAAACGATCGCTCCTGGGATGGTACAGAGGAGTTTCTAGAGCAATTGGAAAAGCAATATGACAGATTGAAAGTTGTTAAAATTTTAGATAACGATAAATTTATTGCTGGGAAAAAGTTCGCTGTAACTATGGGTATTAAAGCTGCTAAGCACGATTGGTTAGTTTTTACTGATGCAGATTGCATACCTGAAAGTGATAATTGGCTAATGGATATGCAGCAGCCAGCTGATGAAAATGTTGAAATAGTTTTGGGTTTTTCTCCTTATTTAAAGAAACGGAGTTTACTGAATGCACTAATTCGTTTCGAGACATTCTTTACTGCTGTTAACTATCTTTCTTTTGCTTTGAAAGGAATGCCCTACATGGGCGTTGGTAGAAATATGGCTTACAAAAAATCATTGTTTTTTAAGAATAAAGGTTTTGCGGCACACATGCATATCCCTTCGGGTGATGATGATTTGTTCGTAAATGCACATGCTAATAAGTACAACACAGAGATTAGGATAAACAAAGAAAGTCATGTTTGGAGTGAGCCAAACAGCAATTGGGCAGGATATTTAAGACAGAAAAAGCGTCATTTTGGAGCGGGTAAATTTTATAAAGCAAAACATAAATTTATTTTGAGTTTACAAATTATTGCCCAATTCTTATTTTATGCTGTATTTGCAGGATGTATGTTTTTTAGTAACGAAACACTTTATATCGCTACAGGGATTCTTGGATTTAGCATCCTTATCAGGAGCTTGATTTACCCAAAATTATTGAACCGCTTAAATTATAGAGATTTACGTTGGTGGTTCCCGATATTAGATATACTTTTGTTCTTCTTTTTAACCTTAAATGGATTATTATCTATGTTTGGTAAAAAGAAAGTTAATTGGAAATAAATAAAAAAGCCTTTATTGGGCTCTATTCATATTATGCTTGAAGTTAAACCAGACCTAATTCTTAAATATTTTAATAACCTTACTGAAAAGCAAATTGCTCAGTTTTCGCAGCTTTTCGAATTATACAGTTATTGGAATGCTCAAATCAATGTAATTTCAAGAAAAGATATTGAAGAATTATATGAACGCCACGTTTTGCATTCAATCGGAATTGCAAAGGTTTGTACTTTTAAAGCAGGTGAAAGTGTTTTAGATGTTGGTACTGGTGGTGGTTTTCCAGGTATTCCATTAGCAATTTTATTTCCAGACACTCAATTTCATTTGGTGGATTCTATCGGAAAAAAAATAAAAGTTGTTAAAGAAGTTGCTTCTGCATTAGGTTTAGAAAATGTAAAGGCTGACCATTTAAGAGCAGAACAACTTAAAGATAAGTATAATTTTATCGTATCAAGGGCAGTTACCCGTTTAGGTGAATTCTATCCCTGGATTCAAGGTAAGTTCAAAAAGGAGTCTATAAATGCTATTCCGAACGGAATTCTTTATTTAAAAGGCGGCGATTTAACCGAGGAGATTAAGGAATCAAAACTGAAAGCAGAATTATATCCGCTTTCAGAATATTTTGAGGAAGATTTTTTTGAGACTAAATACGTGGTTTACGTGCCTCAGTAGTTATTGAGGTCCCTCAATAATTTCACCATAAATCACATCATCCTTTCCCAGCTTCTTTTTCTGTGCAGGTTCTACCGGTGGAGGTGGTGGCGGTGGAGCAATCTTTATATCTAGTTTTTGCACTTTAGGAGATTTAGGTTCAACTGGTGGTGGTGGCGGAGCAAGTTTCACACCTTTTACTTTAGATTTTTGCCCTGGAGCAGGAGGAGGTGGTGGTGGATTTTGCCCGTTTTTTAAACCATTTAGTTTTTTACTTCTAGGTGCTTCAATTGGAGGAGGTGGTGGTGTATACTTTCCACCTTTCATTTTTTTTATTTGCTTAACAGGCTCAGCTATAACAATTTCTTTAGCCTTGGCTCTTTTTACAGTATCCTGTGGTGCAGAAATATTTTTCGCACTTTTTGGATATAAATCGACCACTCCGTAATCTTTTGTAAAGGCCATAGTTGAGATACAAAGCATCCCGGCAAGCACAGGAAGTACCAATAACAATCTGAGCCTAGCCCATTTTGCAGATTTTTTTTGATTTAACATGTTTATTCTTCTTTTTAAAATGGATGAATTAAATATTTGGTTAGTTAATTGAACTTTGACATCACCACAAGAATTTTGAATCAGAAACATGGCGTACTCATATTTTCCTATTTCGATGTTAGTTGTTTCTTCATCAGCTAGATATTCGTGTAAGAGTTTAATGTCGTTTTTTAAAAGATAAGTTATTGGATTAAACCAGCTAAAACTTCTTAATAGTTCAAAAAAGAGTACATCATAGCTATGTTTTTGATTAATATGAACCATTTCATGTCTTAGAATGGTTGCTTTTTGAGGTAATTCTGGGTCGATAAAAAGCATGTTAAAGAAAGAAAATGCAGTTTTAGTATTTGCTAGTTCGACTATTGTAATACCGTTTTCGACAATTTTATTGGGTTTTTTAAGTAAGTTGATGACACGCATAAATCCCCAAATTACTTTTGAAATGAACACTATCGCAACAATTGAATAAAAAAACAGGATAGTATTTTCGGTAGTTAATAGAGGTTTGCCTTGCTCAATTTCTTGGTAAATAATATTTTCTGAAAGATTTATTGATTTTAATAAAAAGCCTAATTGGAAGAAAGGAAGAATGAACGCAGTAAAAGAACTTATAAGTAAAAAATATCTGTTTAGGGTGTAGAAAGTTTCTTTATGCAAAAACATTCTATAAAATCCGTAGAATAAAATTAAATACAGATTCGCTTCGAGTAAATAATATAGCCAGCTCATTATTTATCTTTTTTAAGTTTTTCAGCAAGTTGAATTAGCTCGTTAAGCTCATCATCACTCATGATTTTATCTTTTACCAGAAAAGAAACTAAGCTTTCGTAAGAGTTTTCGAAGTAATTATTCATTACCTTATCTAAGGCAAATCGTTTATAATCAGCTTCTTTAATAATAGGAAAGTAGATATAAGTATTCCCAATAGCTTTATGATCCACAAATCCTTTGCCCTCTAAAACTCTAATTACGGTAGAAACCGTATTATAAGCCGGTTTTGGCTCATTCATCTTCTCGATAACATCTTTGACTAATGCTTCTTCCATTTCCCAAAGGATAAGCATGATTTGTTCTTCCGCTTTTGTTAGTTCTTTTATCATTGTAACTATTTTTGTAGTTTGATTAATTGAAGTTACTACTATAAAAATAGTTTACAAACTATTTTTATAGTTTTATTTTTAAGTAATTGATTTTCAGACTATTAATTTAATATTCTTAAAAATTTTAGCACAAAAAAAACTGCTCGATAGGAGCAGCTTTAAATTATTTTGTGTTAAACCTTAAAATTTCTTTTGAGGATTATCCATCATTATCATTTTATCTTTTAATGATTGTTGTAAAGCACTTTGATTATCAATGCTTTTAACAACATCTAAAACTGCGTTCGCCGCATTACTAAAAAATTGTTTTGTAATGGTTTGATATTCGTCTGTTGCTTTGTGGTAATCTTTATGGTCTTCTACACCAAAATATAAAAACGGAATGTTTTTAGCATTAAATGCACCCTGGTCGCTTTGGTTTGTCCAGTCATCATGGCCAAGTTTAGGGTCATCATGTCCTAAAATAACTTTTATATCTTTTCTGGTTGTATCTATATGTTTCTTTAATGCTGGATATTTAAATGTTCCACAAACATAAAGTTCGCCTTTATCGCTGTGGCTAATCATATCCATATTCAAATCAACAGCAATTGTATTTATTGGTACTGGTGGATTGGCTACGAATGCTTTAGCGCCTTGTAGTCCCATTTCTTCTGCATCAAAGGCGGCGAAAATAATGGTATTTGTTGGTTTGTTTTTAGCGAAGTAGGCCGCTATTTTTAGCAAACCTGCAGTCCCTGATGCATTATCATCAGCTCCGTTAAAAACTTCATCTTTAACAACACCCAAGTGGTCGTAGTGAGCAGAAACCACAATAACATTTGAAGTTTTACCAGGAACATAGCCAATTACATTAGTGCCATTTACCTTTGCACCGCCTCTTGAATTGAACGTAAACTCTTGAGCATAATTAACATTTTGAGGATAAGATTTCAAGCCTAATTTTTGAAATCTTGCTATAATGTAAGCCCGAGCCATTTCTGCACCTTTTGTGCCTGTTTTTCTACCTTGATAAGCATCAGATGATAAAACTTCAACATCTTTTAATAGTTGAGTGTCTAATTTTCCGGTTTCTGTCGAAGTTTGGTTTTTTACTGATGAACAGCAGCTTAGCATGATAGCTAAGGGTATGATATATAGGATTTTCATTTTTTATTTCTTTTCGTCATTGCAAGGCATGAAGCAATCTTAATGCGCTGGGTTTAAATTTTATTAAAGATATTAATTATTGGGGTATTGTAGGTGAAACGTTGTAAATGGTTACTGTATTGCGTTAATAAACCTGATTGGAACGAACACAGAGTGCAACGAAGTAAAGTGGAAAGCAGGACTGAGGTCCGCCAAATAGGATAACTTTCATTTCCAAATTATTTATCTAATGAGATTGCTTCCTCGGCTGAAGAGGCCTCCTAACAAAAACGGAACTTGCAATTTCGTTTTAGTCTTTCTTCTTTCAGCTTTGATCTTTAACTTAAGCTGCAACCTCCCTTAAATCCACAGCTACAACCCTCGAAACACCTTGCTCTACCATGGTTACTCCGTAAATAATATCGGTACTGGCAATGGTGCGCTTATTATGCGATACGATGATAAACTGCGATTGATTGGAGAATTTGCGGATAATATTGTTGAATTTATCAATGTTCGTATCATCTAATGGGGCGTCAACCTCATCGAAAATACAAAATGGCGCAGGTTTTAATAAGTAGAGCGAAAATAGGAGTGCAGTTGCGGTAAGGGTTTTTTCACCACCCGACAACTGGTTTATAGATAACGGTCTTTTACCTTTAGGTCGGGCAATGATATCAATATCAGCCTCCAAAGGGTTATTAATATCAGATAAAATCAAATCACAGCTATCTTCTTCATTAAAAAGCGAACGGAAAACGACGATGAAATGTTCTCGTGCTTGCGTAAAAGCCTGCATAAATTTTTCCTTTGCCGTATCATCAATCTCTTTAATAGTTTGTAAAAGATCGGCTTTAGCAGCGTTGAGGTCTTTTTTCTGATTTTGGATAAAAACATAACGTTCTTCCATTTCTTTAAAAGCCTCCATTGCCATAGAATTAATGGCGCCAAACTCATCGAGTTGTCGTTTCATTTTTTCTACTTTTTGGCGAATTTCGAACTCACTTTCTAAAGCCTCGGTTTCGGTTTCAGTTTCTAAAAGGTCGTTAATATCGATGTTAAACTCGACAGCTAAACGCTCTTTCAGCGAGTTCAAATCGATTTTTAATGCATTCTTTTTATCTTTGATTTCTGTTAAAAGGAAATCAGTTTCTTCGCGGATTTTTCTGGTATTAGTTAAATCATTTTCAATTTCGTTGATATTGCCTTTGCTATCGAAATACTCTTTTTCAGCTTCAGCAAGTCCTTTTTCCATATCTTCACGCTGTTGATACATTTCTAAAAGCGTATCGTCGCTTAAATCGGTATGCTGTAAAGTAGCTGTAATTTGCGCTAAAGTGTCTTGAAATTCCTTATCGTTTTCTGCGATTCTTTTGTTCAAAGCCTCTTCCTGTACAAAGCGATAATCTAAATCCTTTTCTAAGCCAGATAGTTTATTCTGTTGTTGATGAAAGCGAATATTATCCTGATTGTATTTTCCTGCGCTATCGTTAACCTGATCTGCAATTTCCTGATAGTTTAATTGCTGTTCTTGAAGATTAATGTGGTCTTGCTGTTGTTTTTTCTGCAATTCTACCAATGCCGGCAACTTTTCAGACAGTGATTTTTCAATCGAAACAATTTTTTGCGCAATATCAGTTTTTCGGTTTTCGCTGTTGGTAATAAATTCCTGGTACTGATCTCGACGTGTTTGAACAGAAATTTGCTCATTACTTAATCGATTCAATTCCTGCTGAAAGGTATTAATTTGATTAATTTTTGACGATTCTTTTAAATTAAAAATATTGTCTGTTTCAGCGATTATTGCCGAATTATATTGGTTTATCAGCGATTCTGATTGCTTGATTTCTTTGGCTAAATTCTCTAAATTTTTAGCACGACCAATTCTTTTACCTTCAAATAAACCAACAGAACCACCCGCTAAAGTGAATTTTGTCTGTGCATATTTTCCGTTTTTAGCAAGAATAGTGATGCTTTCAGTAGGCGTTTCTTTGAAAAGATTTTCCTGCTCAGCAATTGCGATATACACATTTTGTAACAGCAAATTACAAAGATGCTGATATTTCTTATCGACTTCGGTGACCGATAGTGCAGAAATTAAACCATCAAAACTGCCGGCAACGGTATTCTTATCAGGTACATTTTCTAGAATAAAAAAGTTTGCCCGACCGCGACTTGCGTCTGTTAAAAGGTTAATCGCCTGAACCGCATCCGCATATTTATCAACCACATAATGATTCATTACCGGTTCCAGGTAATTTTCTATCGCAATGCGATAATTTTCATCACAAAACAAAATATCAGAAAGGAGCAGGGCATTTTTTGCGAAAGCATTATTCTTTTTAAGGAAACGAATGGATTCCGGAAAGCCCTCCAAACTATCTACAAGCGATTTTGTAAGATTATACTCGTTTTGTTTGGCGTCTTTTTTTCGATTTTCTACAGTAAGTTTTTCCTTATTCGAGCTTAAATTGACTTCGGCAACAGCAAGTTTCTCTTTTAAAATTTCTTCTGCTTCTTTAAGCTGATTTATATTTGTTTGTTTCTCCAAAATCTGAATATCAAGCTCGGCCAAAGCATGGTCGAAAGCTTTTAACTCTGAGGTTTTAGTTTCCGTATCATCAACATTTCTATTGGTTTCCTGTACTAAAGCATCTTTTTGGATGTTCAGAATATCAATTTCCTTTTGTGATTGATAAACCTGATTTTGTAGATCATTTACCGATTTTATCAAGTTATCTATCCTGTTTTTTTCAGTTTGTTGCTGCTCTCTTAAAGTATCAAGTGTCGATTTTAAAGTTTTTAAATCAGATTCTAATCGATTAAAAACTTCAGTTTCTGTAACTATTTCTTCGTTTAAACGCTTGATATTATACTTTATATGATTAACCTGATTTTTATCTTTCTCCAGCTCGCTAGCCAAACGCGATTCTTTTTCTTGTAAAAAACGCATTTGTTCGTTTTTTACCTTTTTCTCGCTTTCGTAAGCACGAATTTTTGAAACCAGTTCGTTCGTTGCTTTTTGTTGTACCGAAAGGTTTTTTTCCTGATTAATGCTTCCCAATTTCAGCTTTTGCAAAACCGCCTCTTGGGTATCAATATTCTTACTTAACTCCGTTCGATTAATTTGCTGATTTTGCTCTTGAGTTTCTAAAGCACTTAAATCTATACGGAAAAAGGCAATTCTATGGGTGGCCAATTGAACGCTCAACTCACGGTATTGTTCTTTTAGTTTATAATAACGCTCAGCTTTTCTCGCCTGACTTTCTAAAGTTTTTAAATTCTTTTCAATCTCAAAAAGTAAATCCTCCACTCGTTCTAAATCAGTTTCAGTATCTTTTAACTTATTAAAAGTTTGTTTTTTACGGAGTTTGTACTTAGAAATTCCCGATGCTTCTTCAAATAAAGAGCGGCGACTATGTTCTTTATTGGTAATGATTTGATCAACCATTTTCAGCTCGATAATCGAATAACTATCCGAGCCAATTCCGGTATCTAAAAATAAATCGGTGATGTCTTTTAAACGGCATTGCACATCGTTTAAACGATATTCGCTATCTCCATTCCGGTATAATTTTCGTGTAACGGTTATTTGCGAGTAAGCTGTAGGAAGAATATTTTTAGTATTGTCAAAACTTAAAGAAACCTCTGCCAGTTGTGCTTGTTTTCGGTTTTTAGTGCCATTGAAGATGATGTTTTCCATCTTTTCAGAGCGCAAAGCTTTTGTACTTTGTTCGCCCAAAACCCAGCGCATGGCATCAATAACATTCGATTTTCCGCAACCATTAGGACCAACAATAGCGGTAACTCCCTCATTAAAATTGATGGTCACTTTGTCGCCAAAGCTCTTAAATCCTTTAATTTCTAATCTAGTAAGTTGCATGGTTTGTGGATGGAGAACCGAACCCAATAATAAGGATTATTTTGTGGTTTTTCAAATGCCTCACCTATTGAAAGGAAGAAATTTGGCAGGTGATGTAACTTCCCTCTCCAAAGGCTAATCCTTACACACATTTATCATTAAATAAATAAGATGTAACACACTGAATATCAACCATATACGGATTATTTTTCGTATTTTTAACCATGTTAAATCATTGT
>NZ_JBHSBY010000026.1:0-8885 GCF_042650905.1 Pedobacter jamesrossensis
TAATAAAGCCGAACCAGAACCAAATAGGGATATTGACTTAGATAGGGACTAATCCCTCTCCGGCTCTGGTTCACTATCTTCTACATCAGGTTCAGGGACATCTATAGATGCGCTATCTTTTTCCTGCAATTCATACGTTACAGTATGGTATTCGGTGTTTTCAGTAACCTCAACCTCATGGTCTATCTTAACCCATTTTTGTTCAGTTTCTTTATTTTCAGGATTATCATTAATTTCTTTTTCTTCTTCAGTTTCCTCTTTATCTAAATTTTCTTTTTCCGATTCTACCTTATCCTTTTCAGGTAAATCATCGTACTGTTTATCATGTAATTAATTTTCTTTATTTCAACCTGTTCATTAGTGCATATACCGTACTCGGATGCCATTTCCCGCCATCCCGGAATGTGGCTATCTTTTTCCTGTTCAGCTCCTTTGAAACTGCTCTAAACGTCACAAAACCTTTGCTCCTTAACTGCATCAAAAGAGGGGAAAGCTTTACTGCAAAATCCTTAGCTGCCTTTTTATTCGCTTTTGAAAGGTTCTTGCCATTTTTTCCAAGTTCTACACCTCTTTTCTTTGCGGCACCTAACGCCTCTTTTGTAGTTTCACTAATTCTTTGCCGTTGTTCCTCGGCAACCGCAGCAAGGATGTGTATCGTAAACCGATTGGCATGTGGGTTATCGGCAACTATAATTTCCACATTTGATTTAATCAGCCCTGCGATCTGCTCCACATCACGACCTAAACGGTCTAATCGAGCAACGATCAGCACGGCGTTTCGCTGACGGCATAAATCCAGGGATTTGGCCAAGCCGTAGCGGTGTTTCCTGGTTGATTGCACCTCGACAATAGCATCCAGTAACGTATAGTTATTCTGCAAACAATACTGCTGTATTACTTGCTCCTGCGCCTCTAAACCTAAACCACTTCTTCCTTGCCTTACAGTTGAAACCCGATAATAAGCTATTGCCTGTTTCATGCTCACATCCTCCGTCATGTTAAGACACAAACGATCGTTTATATTTGAACAGATTTTTATTAAAATCTGCTTAGCCAGAAAATGAAAAATGTTGAAAAAGATGGGATTAAGAAAAAGATTTTGCTGAAAACCGGAGGTTTTTGTTCATGAGTTTACCCTGGTTTACTTATAAACAAATCTTTCGAAGAATTTTTTATATCCTCGAGCTGATTTAAGTGATGCGGTGAAATGGTATTACGATATTTATTAATCGTGCAATGAAACTCTAATTTAGCAGTACATCGTTAACCAAAAAAGGGAATAGCGATTTCTCACTATCCCCTTAACTAATTAACGCTCTCGGAATCTAAAATAGAAAATCTTTACGATAGTGTAACATTAATTTATAAATTTTTATTTTTCTGAACTCGCTTTTAAAAAGATAACCATAAGTTATAAAACCCCTCTCCAAGATCTTGAAACAATTAACCTTGATGATGAAATCTGTGATAGTTCAAATTTGCCTCAAAGTTATTAATATTGAAAAGGTTATAAATGAAACTCAGTTTTGTTTAATTACATCTTACATTCAGGATAAAATATTTCATTCACGATATAATAGTATAATAAAAGGGAGCAGGAACTCGAAGCTATGAAGCAATTTGCTAGGATCTCTTTTAAATTAAACAGCATGGGAAGTAAGAATTTCGGAAGCTTATCATTAATAGGAAACAGTCTACTAGAACTGTTCGCTATTTTTAATGCCGCAACTATTGTTTTAATTAAATAAACAGTAAATGGATAAATCCAATTTCACCATTACTTTAATTACCTATTCACACAGACGACAATAACGCAAAATCATACAATTAAATGATAATGTAACATTACTTTTATTGTACAAAGAGCCGTATCTTACACCTTCTAAACTCTAAATTAATCTTAATACTCTCGGAATGCGTTGTTATATAATTGACGATGAACGCTTTTCTATAGAAAACTTAGAAAGTTATATAGAAAAGTTTTCAGATCTTGAATTAGTAGGATTCAATACTAATCCCGTTATTGCTATTGAAGAAATCAGCACCTACAAAAATCTTCAGCTTATTTTTTTAGACATCAATATGCCTGAGCTTTCAGGACTAGATGTTGCAGATTTAATATCAAAGGATATCGGAATAATTTTCATTACGGGTTATTCGGAACATGCCCATAACGCTTTTGAAAAAGGGGCGATAGATTTTCTATATAAACCTATTTCCTTTGTCAGATTTTCAAAAGCTGTTTTGAAAGCTCAAAAATATTTAAGCGAACTGCAGGTTTTACCTATAAAAGAAGCTGATTGGCTATTTGTTGACGTTGTTGGTGAAGGAAAACTGATAAAAATAGATATCTCAGAGATAATATATTTTGAGGCACAAAATATGACCTTATGTATCCAAACTAAAAACGAAAAAGAATATGCTTTCGTAAGGCTAAAGGATGCGATAGAGTCGCTTCCTAAAGAAATATTTTGTCAAATTCATAGATCATTTGTTGTGAATGTCAACCATATCAGGGAAATAAGAGGAAACCAAGTCACAATGTCAAATAATTCGATAATTCCTTTTGGAAAACTCTACAAGGAAAAATTTCTTGATAATATCCGCCACAAAATGTTTATAAACTATAGGCGATAAATCATCATTTAACCTCAAGAATTTTCACATACAAAAATTGATTTTTCACATAATCAAAATTGATTTCTACATAAAAATTATTAAATATATAGTTGCATGTTATATGTTTATGTTACGATTGTCACTAGAAACAATTTAAAAATACAATATAAACTCAAACCAAAAACAACATGAAAAACAAAAAAACTTTATTCTGCGCACTAGCTGCATTCGCTTTCTCTTCTCTTATGCTTCAATCTTTTGTAGACACTGAATTAGATCCAGGTGTTGGTGTAAAATGCAAAAAAATTGATGACTCAGAAGTTTATTGTAAAGATGGTAGTGATTTCAAAACTAAATGCGCAACTACTACCGGGACCGATAACTGCTAAAATCGATAAATAGTAAATACTTTTTATCATCATTCAGATTAACTTGCCGATATACACGTATCGGCAATTTGTGTTTTACACAAATAATTTTTTTAAGCAGTCTATCTATAATTGTCATGTCGAATCTATTTAAATTAAACAAGTTCCTATTATTATTTACAATCGGTATAGCAATCTTAGGCTGTAGCAAAAGCTCAAAACATCACGACAAATCATTTACAGCCTTTCCCGTTGACAAAACTCTTAAAATCGAATTGGACCTTTTTTTCTCAGTACCTGCACATGTCAAAGCCGGCAGAATATTTCTTGGTGATGATTTTATCGTTTTAAGAAATGATGATTTGAAGCAGGATAGTCTATTTTTACAATATTCTCTTACTGGAAAGCTTGAAAAAAAATATGTTCAGCAGGGAACAAAACAAGGTATGGCTTATGCGGCAATGTCATCAGGAATAGTAGACAACAAAATTTGGTTTCACGATTTAGCATTATCCAAGGTCGTTATCATTGATCCAAAATCTTCATCGAATGCAAAATCGGAATTTAAACTTAAAGACTTTGCCTATTCCACACAGCTTGTCAACGAAAATACACTACTAACTTCAGGTTTCTACCACTCTACTTATCTTCTTGAGTACTTAAATCTTTCTAGTGGAAAGGTTGAAAAACAAATTGGTCAATTTATACCACCAGATAAAAAAATTCCATTTTTCAATTGGAAAGCGGCTTATGAAAGCTTTCTTTTCTTACGACCGAATAGAGAAAAAGCTGTATTGGCGGGTAGGTATTCAGATAATATCGAAATTTTCGATCTGGTCAAAAAATCTAAACTTTCAATATCCGGTCCAGAAAATTTTGAACCAGACTTCAAGCCAGCAACTGATTCAATTTCAAATGACTACAAAATCAGCTTTACGAAAAAATCTAAAATCGCGAATACTGGAGGATTTGTGACTGAAAAATATATTTACCTTCTTTATGCAGGCATAGAGTTTCTAAATGTAGATTGGATTGGGCATTCAGACGTCATACATGTTTTTGACTGGAATGGAAAACCCATTGAGAGAATAAAGCTAGATAAAAAAGTAAAGAGCATCGCAGTTTCAAAAGATGATAAGATTTTATATACTGTCGATGGTACAACAGGGAAAATAACCAAAACAGAAAATTTTTTATAGAAATGAAAAAAATGTTAAGATATCTCAACCTAGCAACAATAATTTTGTTCATGTTTTGCTTTGGAACAGGTTGTAAAAATCTCAATGAGAATACCTATGCCGAGCAATATTTAAAACTGAATAGTTTGGAACTCTACAATCCATATAACAGAAGCACTCCAACAAAATCAGATTATATAATTACAAAATATTTAAACGTTTCTTGTCCAAACTGTGTCAGAGATATAAAGCAATTAAGTGCCGTTGGTAAGAGATTACCGAATTGCAAAATTCGCTTAGTTTGTCAATCTGAAGACAAATTTCTATATTTCAGATTCTTAATTGATGAAAATAAATTTTCCCAAACTGATTTTCCTTTTTTATTGGATACAGGTAACGTTTTCTCTAAAAATAATCCTGAATTAAAAATGGATTTATCAAAAGTTGTTATAATTACTAATAATAAAGATAAAATTTTAAAAGTTGTTGCTCTTAACGAAAAATTGATTGAAAAAACAATTAATGAATTATAATAAACCTACCAGCATAATATGATAACATTACAAAGGTCATTTTATATTTTTTTGATTTTTACAATTGTTTCTAAGATTGCTGCACATGCTCAGCAATCTAACTTAGCTTTAGCAAAAGCATTTTATAAATTTTCTTATATAAATGATACAACCAAAAGAGATCAGCCTGTAAATAAAACTATGGTGCTTTATATGAATAAAGATGCATCTCTTTTTAGAAACTTAATGGATGAGGAATCAAAATTATTACTTTACCTGTCTAAAGGCGGAAGTAAATCGAAATTTGATATTCTTGAAGAAAGTGCTTCACTTATTCAAATAGCCGACAAAACTCAAAGGGTGGAACGTTTGATTGATAACATGTACGTCATTTCAGAAGGCCAAAAAACAATTGATTGGAAACTCCAGGATGAAACAAAGAAAATAGGTAATTATCTTGCTCAGAAGGCGACAGCTGAAATATCTGGAAGATACTATACAGTTTGGTTTACACAAGAAATACCATTTCAATTTGGGCCATGGAAGTTGAAGGGGTTGCCTGGTCTTATTTTGGATGCAAGAGATAGTCGGGGAGAAGTAATTTTTGAGTTTGATGGCTTTGAAATGATGAAAAAGGAAGAACTTGTTAAAATTTCTGTACCAAAAAGCTTCAAAATTAAGAAAGTTTCTTTTGGGGAATTTGAGAAGATTTATAAGTCATTCTATGATGATCCAATAACATTTTCCAAGGCAAGCCTGGGAATTACAGATTCAAAAAAAGTTATAAATGGGAATCCCTCTTCTTCGGAAAGGAAATATAATAACCCCATTGAGATTAGACGATAATCTGCATAGATGATGATTGCGAAGGTTTTTACTACTTTTTTTTTATTACTGCCAATTTTCCTATTTTCTCAAACGCATCAAATTAAAGGATATCTAAAAGATACTGACGGTAAGCCAGTCGCTTCTGTGACAGTCATACTAAAAAATAGTGAAAGCAAACTTTTAGCTTTTAAGAATAGTGACCAAAAAGGATATTTTGAATTCAGTCTATCGGACACAATAGGTCTTAATCGAATATTTATCGAAGTCAATTTTTTGGGATATAAAAAAATCAAGATTTCTGCAGGTGGGGAACCAATTAAAAATATTTTGATGGAAACCCAGGAAATTAATCTCAAAGATATTGAAATAAAGACTACCTTAAAAATAAGAAGCGGTGGTGACACTATCAAGTATGATGTTAATTCTTTTAAAAAATCAGAAGATCGGGCAATTGGAGATGTAATTAGTAGGATGCCCGGTATGGAAGTAAACGAAAAGGGCGAGGTTAAATATAACGGAAAAAGTATATCCAGTCTTTATATCAATGGGGATAATCTCTTAGATGATAAATATTCCATTGGCACTAAAGCTATTCCAGCTGACATTGTAAAGTCGATTGAAGTATTGCAAAACCATCAATCGACTAGGGTTTTACAAAATAAAGTTTTAAGCGATGCTATTGCCGTCAATTTGGTTATCGTCGATAGTGCTAAGACAAAAGTATTGAATCAAGTTAAGATAGGCGTAGGTCTACCAAAGCAATATGATGGCGAGGTAACTAATATCGCCTTTAACGATAAGTTCAAAGCATTAAATGTTTTGAAAGCCAATAATACTGGTATTGATTTGGCAACTGACTTTTCTTCATTTAATTTTTCTGAAAATCTATCTCAATTGGGGATATCTTATCCAAAGGCAATATTATCATTAGGGAATGTTGATATACCTCCATTACCAAAACAACGCTATTACTTCAATCATAGCAAATCTCTGAATTTAAATAATTTAATAAATTTGAAAGATAGCTTGCAGTTAAAGGCGAACATCAACCTTTTACATGATAAGAACAATATAAACTATCAATCACAAATAGAGATTTACTTACCTGATAGCACTGTCAGATACACAGAATTTCAAGAAACTGCAAACAGGGACCTAATTTCTGAATTTACATTCACTTTGGAGGCTAATAAAGCCAAATCTTTTATTAGGGATGATTTAAGATTTACTTACAGACTCAATGATGGAAATTCCAATTTAGTAAGTAACAATCAACCTCTCAGTCAGAAATTAAGAAATCAAATTCAAGAATTTTCAAATAATTTAAATATTATTCCATCATTAAAAAGTGGTAATATTTTGTCGATAGACTGGCATCTAAGTCATTTCAATCGTCCAGAACAACTCGACGTTAATTCTGGCGTAAATAGTAAAGTATTAAATAATAATGAGGCATTTCGTAATTTGAGTCAAGGGGTCGAGATACCAACGTGGACAAATCGATTAGCCTTATCTTACAATTTCGCTAAATATGAAATAAAACATAGTTATGAGCTGGGTATCCTTAACGAATTTCAAAAACTAAATTCGGACCTATTGCTTACACAATTGAATGGTGCTGTGACAAATGTTAAGGCTAACCCTAATAATGAATTGTTGTGGCGAAGACAACAGTTTTTTATAGCTTCAAAGTTCGAATATAAAAGTGACCGTTGGGAAACTAGTCTTTATGCACCGATAACATGGCGAAAAATATTTTATGAAGAGAAATCTTACAATCTTAAGGAAAATATAAGCAGAATTTTTCTTAATCCAAACTTCAAAGCGAGATATTATTTATCCGCTGAAAGTTTTCTTACACTAAATTATTATTATCAGAATCAAATAGGAAATATTGTTACGATTTATCCTGGCCTTATATTAACCAATTATAGAAATCTCGTTTCCAACCAAGCTCAACTACAGCAAAAAAATATTCACTTTGCTTCACTGCAATTCAATACTCAAAAAGCAACAAAAATGCTCTTTTTGAATGCTGGTGTAAACTATAGAAAAATTTTGGCAAATACGATTACATCAAATGAAGTTAGTGATGAAATAACAAAGACAGTAATATTACCAATAAGGAATAACGTTGAATCTTTGGGTGCAACTCTGGGAATTAGTAAATTTATACGTTTGTTAAGCTCTACGGCAAATTTAGAATTCTCTTTTAATAAAAATCGATCTGAACAAATTTTCAGTGGTCAAAGAATTCAATTTGAATACCTCGACTTTTCTACAAAGTTTAATGTCGAAGCAGAGTTATTTAGGAAAATAAGAGTTAAGTATATAGCAAACTTAAATAGGATAACGAGTTCTTCACCACTCTCTGATTCAAAAACTTTGGTTCAAAATACCGATATTCAAATTGTAAATTTAGACAATGCCATTAGATTTAGTTGGTCACCATATAGAAATTTAAATCTGTTATTTAACTTAAGACACAGTTACACAATGCAAACATTTGCAAAAAATATAGGATTTGTGTTTGCTGATATGAATTTTACTTATCAGATACCTAAAATAAAAACTGACTTTGAGTTAAATTTAATAAATCTCACAAACCTGAAATCCTTTCAAACTTATACGACCTTAAACAATAGTTTATTGGAAAGTAATTTTCGACTTCGTGAACGAATGGTTTTGATTAAAGCAGTATTTAGTTTATAGTAGAAAATAAAAAATAGTTATTTTCTTTATCAATAGCCGTAATTTCTATAAGTTGGTTATTAGCAAGAAGTCAAAGTTAGGGCGTTATAAGTGTAGAAGATTTTATTAGTATTAAGGCAGCAAAGTTAAATTACTAGTATTGAATACCCGAATGTTTTTTTCATTCGTAAAAAAGGCGACAACATATTAGATTAACGTAATGATTAAATCTGTATTTATTTATAATTAACAATATTATTTGAAGAAGTCAGCAGAAGCATCTTTTTCATTTGTATGAATTCAGTGAATGAATAAGATTAACGTTTCTTTATATCATGTAAATTCAGTTTATTCGCATAGAAATATGCGAATAAACTCGATCTTGCTTTTTTGTAAAGACTTTATCTGCTAAGTTTGAATTATGAAAACAACTGAAAAGGTATTTGATGAAAATTCGACTTTAGAAGACTTTAAAAATCTAAAAGTTGACCAATATGCAAGAGAAGCTAATAGATATGGAAAAGTGGTTGACAATGAAATTTGGCACGACTTGACTGATGGAGATAATGATGAAGTCTTAGTAACTGGATATTCCGACCCATACTACACCACCCATTCCGAGGCATAGTACACCAGTCATTCCGAGCCAAAGTGCACCAGTTTTTGTTGAGGTAATTAAATATTCCAAG
>NZ_JBHSBY010000027.1:0-18931 GCF_042650905.1 Pedobacter jamesrossensis
GATTATTTCTATGTTTGTTGATGTCATGGGGGTTGTTTCGAAGCACAAAGGAACTGTTTTTACAGTTCCTTACCCTATGATTCCCTTAAGTTAATGACATTGGGGCTTGGGGGTGGTTTTGTTATTTATCAAGTTTATATCCGTCCTCAATCAAAGCAGAACTTTGCCGCTTAACCATTTAATTTAGCCGTATAAATCCCCCGAATAATCCAAATTTTGTTCCTCGGTCTGTGTCCTCACAGAACGAAACAACTTAATAACGCTTTGTGAAGACAAAAACCATGGAAATAAAAATGACAAAGATTTCTCCGCTACGAAATGACGAAATGGGTAGCTTATAACGCTATTTCCTGTTTTCCGCGGTTAGGTGTCCCAAGTAAATTTGAGCCCCTGAGAATTTGCTAAACGCCTTTTTTAATAAATTTGTTTTCAAATATTCAATTCTAAGACTTATGTTTTAATCTTGGGTGTCCCAGTGCGGAAAACAGGATTTCTCCGCTACGAAATGACGAAATGGGTAGCTTATAACGCTATTTCTTTTTATAATCAATAACAATACCGTTTGCCAATAATTTGTGATTTACTTTAGTTATTTTACTACCTGTTGGTGTTTCTACAATTAAAACAGAATTGCCATTACTAACGATCAACTTAGCGCTTGCTGAAACATTTCTAGCTAAAATTCTTTGCGCAATCGCATCGTACAAATCAACCCTTTTACTTCCTTTTATTTTATAATTGATGGTTTTACTTTGATTATACGGATTGTAAATTAGATAAGTTGGGTAAGCTTTATTTCTATAAAAATCTGTGGCTAAAACATCTAATTTCAAAATACCTTCTATATCTGTTTTTTCTACAATTGCGCCAAAAATACCAACATGACCACTTCCATAAACGCTAAACTGAGAAACTTCAGGATTTTTTCCAGGCACCCATTTCGGCCCATCACCTTGTGCAACTGGTCCTTTTAAATCCGTATAAAGCGAATCGAATGTTGAGCTTTTAGCAAAACCTTCATAAGCAATAACACCCTTTGTAACTTGTGCAAATTGCGGTATAGTTTGATGTTCTTTTGGTGCATACTGCGGATAAAATAATCGTGAAGCATTTACAGCATTCAACATCCATTTACCAATTGCATTTGCATAAGCCGGGTCGTATCTAACCGTTGGAATCAAAGGCCAGGCCGCATCAAAAGTATTCATCAAAAACCCATAACCTTCGTGGTCAACTGTACTGCCAACAACGCCAGAAATATCGTAACCATTCCATTTCCCAGTTAAAACGCCCCAACCTTCGCGACAAACAGCTGTACCATCAAATGTCCAGCCTAAAAGCTTTTGAACATCAAAATTGGTTCCTTGCTCCACATTCATCCTGGCAGCCAAATAAGCACCAAAGGGCATTAATAATTCATAGGTAGGATTAATTTCATTGCTTTCTAAAGCTGTCATTGCACTAATAGCACCTTGCAAATAACGCTTATCGCCAAACTTTTTATAAGCAGCATACAAAACCCAGGCATGCCCTGCCGCCGCATCTTGCTGCGCACAAATCTGGTTTTTCATTGGCTTCATTTGTGCATAATCGAAGTAAGAATAATTATAATCTCCTTTTAAGATAGAATCGGCTTTGTAAAATTTCTCTGCAATGTTTTTTGCAATCCAGTCAAAATCCTTTTCATTAGGATATTTTTCATAAATGGCATAAAATAATACGTTTGGATAAACATCATACCACCAATCTCTGCCATAACCACCGCCTAAAAGCGCAACTTCTGGTGCGGTATTATTCATCATGATATTCCATTTGGTATCCTGATTAAAATAATTTTTCAGCATTGCGGCGTAGTTTATACCGTTTTGTTTACTCTTATCAATTCCGATTAAACTTGCGCCTAAAACCGAACCCATATTAGCTAGCGCTTCATGAAACATCCCTTTATTGTGTTGTTTTCCTTGCCTAACATCGCCCACGGCGGTATACATACCAATAACAGGTTGGTCGAAATTTTTGTTTGTACTATCTATCCAAACCATTGGCCAATATTCACCTTTGGCTTTAAAATCGTAAATGGTTTTATCAAAATTCTGTGCCATTAATCTCCAATCGATAATTTTTAACGGCTGAGGTAAATTTGCCATTTCTTCTACCCTACTTAGCTTTAGTTGCTTAATCTGAGCTTGAGAAAAACTATAGCTACCTGAAAGTATAAATGCGAAAAGTATTTTAAAATTAAATCTCATAAGGACCTGTTTATAAGAAACTGTTTAAATTTCAACTGTAATTAATTTTATGGAACATGAAGACACATTCTATGGCTATTGCCAAGGTGTGTGTTTCTATCAATGCCATTATTTAAGTTAATTGAGTTGTCTGTATGAGCAGATTCGAAGGACAAATGTTTTTGTTTTCTCCTTAACTTAATAGCATTGGTATCTCCATGTACCTTAATAAAATCTACACATCATTTTAAATAGTTTCTAAATTTTTATTAGTTAGTAAATGGGGCAATCATCCCTGGTTCTTCATTACTCAAAGCTGGAGCTTCTTCAATATTTTCAATCTTACCTTGCTTAATAATATCCTTAGCTACCCAATAAGATGCCAGTTGCAAAATAGCAACAATAACAATAGCATAACGCATTGCAATTTCTACCGAGAAACAATATGCCAAAATTAAAAATGTACCTGCTCCGGTTAAACGGCCAATATACAAACCGGCCTCATGATTTAGGATATAGGCAAATTCGCTACGTTTTTCTTTTTTACGTAGAATATCTATAACGCTAAACTGTATCGGAAAGTAAGCCAAATCTAACAGGGGTTTTGCAAGCAATAAAAACAGCATAAATAGGATTACGCCAAAGCTACTATACAGAATCCCGTTAATGATTGCTGCAATTGCGAAAAGCAACAGACCTGCACCGAAAACATATAGCCTATGCTTTGGAGAGGTATTTCGACCGATAATGTACATGGCTACAGCTGCAATTATAGCACCGATAGATTGTGCTGTTCCTAATGCGCCTTCTTTACCAACCAATAGCATAATTAACATGGCTGGCGCAGTAACCAGAAAACCTTGCACTAAGCCTTTTAAAGTTGCCAATCTAAGTAGTTTGTACCAATATGGATCGAATTTAAAGTAAACAAACTTCTTTTCAGTTGGATTAGTAAAATCTCCTCTAAAGCACATTATCGAAGCCAGAATGGTTACAATAAAAACCAAACCCGTTACAATTTTATATGCAAGATGTGCGTTTCCATCAACGGCATTAAACTCGATAAACCAACCAATTAAAACCGGAATTACCACCGCAATTATGGTATAAAAAAAAGTTTCCAAGCCGTAATAATAATTTCTATTATCGTCATTTGTAATGGCTAATGCAAGGAAATCTCTATTCGCCCAGTAGAAACCGAAAGACATACCCATGATTAAACCCGCAATTCCAATTCCAGTGTTATCCAAAGTAGTTAGCGACATCATTACCATCATGGAAACACCGCTTAACATCATCCCTAAAGAGTATAATGTTTTAATAGAAAATTTGCTAAGCAGATAGCCATTTAGAAAAAATGTAATTGGAATACCCGTATAAATGGTAAGTTGGTAAATTACAACTTTTGTTGGGTCGTTCGAACTTCGCATTACGTAAGCGGCAACAAAAATATCGATAACAGGAAGTACAACACTATATATTAAATTCGTAAGTGTTAATATTCTAAAGTTATATGATTGGTTTTTGAAATGTGTAATTTCTGATTTTAGTTTATTCAGCATGGCTGTATTTTAATTGAGATAAAATTGCTGTAATAGAGAATTTTGCACCACAAACAAACTCGTCTGCTGCTCCGTAATAAATCGTTAATTCGTCGCCATTAATAAGGTGTCCATTTGTAAAAACAACCTGACCAAAAAAGCCCGACAATTCATATTCTGCTATTGGTTTCATAATTGGCTCTTCTGTTTGTGCTAAAACTTTAGATGGATCATTCAAATCCATTAAAAATGCACCTAAGCAGTATTGATGTTCGGCATTTGCACCGTGGTAAATTTCTAACCAACCTTTATCTGTTTTAATTGGTGCTGCGCCAGCCCCAACGCGTCTGCTATCCCAATTGTTTTTACGGGTTTTGATTAAACATTTATGATTTCCCCAATGAATACCATCTGGCGATTCGGCCAACCAGATATAATTTCCACCCAAATCGACGCTACTCGGACGGTGAAGCGTATAAAATTTACCATTAATTTTTTCTTCAAAAACAGCACAATCTTTATTGTGTGGCGGAATAATCATTCCATGTTTTTCGAAAGTCTTCCAATCTTTTGTGGTTCGCATACCAACCCCAACACCACCTGCCGAAACTGCTGTAAAAGTTAAATAGTATGTCCCATCAATTAAAGCCACACGGCAATCTTCAATCCCGAAAGCTTCTGCGGCACCCTCGCCTTGAAGTAAAGGGTATCCCTCTGGTTGATAAAAATTAATTCCATCATCGCTACAAACCAATCTTAAATGAGATAGCGTTGTTAAATAATCAGCGCCTTTGTAGTTAATTACTCGTGGATCATCAGCAATCAAATCAGGATCATTCTCCTTTATTTCAATGATTTCAATTCCATCACCATTTAAAACCGGGAAAGAAATTATTCCTTCTTTTTGTTTTGGTCTTTCTGCCACTCGGATTAATAACCAGGTTTTATTTTGAAAGGTAAAAACACCTGGATTTAATAAACAAGCAATTTCTAATCCTTCGCGGCTCGGAGCTAAATCTTTTGGCGATAATATTGGGTTTTGAGAAAATCTTTTAGCAGTATCTGTCATAATTTTTAGGGAATACAATTTCAATACTATTTAAAAATAGCTTGAGAAATAGATTTAATAATATTTGCAAGCATTGCTGTTCGCAGAACTTAAACTCCACAAACAACAATGGCTTAAAAATTAATAGCCTGGGTTTTGTACTAAAGTACCTGCAGATGCATCAACCTCTGCCTGTGGTAAAGGATATAAATAATGTTTATCCAAAAAGTTTTTACCTTTTGATACCATAACTGATTTAGCTAATTTCCAACGCTTAAGATCCAGCATTCTTTGAGATTCGAAACCTAATTCTACCCTACGTTCTGAAATTAACCAGTTTTTGATTGTGGCTTTGTCGGTTGATGCAGCTCTATCTGGCAATGTACCAGCCGGAGGTAAAACACCCAAAGCACTTACACTTGTTCTTGCTCTAGCTCTTATCTGATTAATAATTGCGACTGCATCGGCATACTGACCTAATTCATTTTGTGCTTCCGCTTTCCAAAGTAAAACATCAGCATATCTTATGTAGATTTTATTGTTCGCTGCGTCGTCGTTTCCTTTGTTAGAGCCGTTTATACTACCCAAAAGTTTATTTACATTTTGATTTGGAACATCAACAGTGTATAGTTTCCTTGGGTCGTTTGCCTCAAAAGCATTTAAAAAATCGGTACTTGGCGCAAAGAATCCCCAACCTAGCGGAGCACAGATACCGTTTCCTTTTAACGGGTTTTGGTTACTTTGATGATCGTAACAGAAAATAACTTCATTTTCTGCAAATTCTTTAGTTTGGTTGAAACTATCAAAATAATTAGTGTTCAAACTATAAAAGCCTAAAGATTGCAACTCATTAACATTGGTAACAACATCAGCCCATTTCTCGTTATATAAAGCTGTTTTAGCTAATAACGCAATTACTGAGCCTTTATTCACTCTCCATTTCTCGGTTGTTGAGCTATATTTTGAGCTTGGCAGCAAACCTTTAGCAATAACTAAATCAGATTTAATTTTATCCCAAACCACATTTTTATCTGCTCTTACGGCAACATCAAATGCTTCCTGGTACGTACTTACAGGCTTAAGAATTAAGGGTACATCGCCAAAATTAGTTACTAAAGAGAAATAATAATAAGATCTTAAGAAATACGCCTCACCTAACAATTGATTTTTACGGGCAGTTGTAATTCCGGTTATCGCTTCGATATCTGATTTAGTTAATAACTCGATGGCAATATTTAACCTTTTAATCCCTTCATAATCATATTTCCATAATCCGTTAGGGCCGCCATTTGTAGATGTGAAGGTGAAATTATTAACATCATCTATCCAGGGCTGGTCGCCATCTGGATTCCATTTTTTCTCCATATCATCCGATGCGATATCCTGCATGACCAAGTCATTTTGAAAAACTAATCCTCCAGACCAATCCCATTGTGCCAGAATATTTAATCGGTTTGATAATAATTGATAAGCAGAATTAACAGAATTTTCTACCGTACCTAAAGTTGGAGCAGAATTAACCTGTTCTAAAGTTGTTAAACCTACAGCTTCTGTAGTAAGTTGCTTTTTGCAACCTGCTAATGTAATCAACGAAAACACTAGACACATAAATAATATTCTTTTCATAATACTTTTGCAAAAAAGATTTACAGATTAATTTTTAAACCAACAATGAATGCTTTTGATTGTGGGTACGTTCCTTTATCGATTAATGAAGTTGATTCTGGATCTAAACCTGTGTAATCTGTAATTGTAAATAAGTTCTGACCCGAAGCGTATAAACGCACATTTTTTACACCTATCTTTTTTACATCGAACGTGTATCCAACTTCAATATTTTTTAGTCTTAAATAAGATGCATCTTCAACAAAAACACTCGAAACCTGACCACCGCCATTATTATTAAAAGTTAAACGAGGCAAGGTATTACTTGTGCCAGGACCATTCCAGCTATCTAAAACCGAAGTCATTGAATTGAACGGACGGCTATCAAAATTGATGATTTGTTTTAAATCGTTGTAACGATCTACGCCTTGTACACCTTGTACTAAGAAAGAGAAATCGAATTTCTTGTATGAAGAAGAAAATGCAAAACCATACGTTAATTTAGGAATTGGATTACCAATAATGGTTCTGTCATCGGCATTAATTTGTCCATCGCCATTTAAATCTTTAAACTTAATATCGCCGGGTAAAGCACCGTTTGCATTAGAAAACAGATGGCTGTTAACTTCTGCAGGCGTTTGATAAATACCATCGAAAACTAAGCCATAATAAGAATTTATAGGGCTTCCTGCTTCGGTTCTGGTATGTGTTTGATCATCGTTAATGTTTTTAACAAACTCTTGTAATTTGTTAACACGATTAGTTAACGTTGCAATATTGGCATTGATACCGTATTTAAATTCACGATCTCTATTTTGGAAGTTTAAGCCAAACTCAAAACCTTTATTGCTTACCTCGCCTGCATTTACATAGGTACGATCAATAACACCTACCGATACTGCTGGTAAACCAACAGTTAACAAAATATCGCTGGTTTTTTTAACAAAATAATCGGCAGTAAATGAAAGCTTATTTTTTAAAATACCTAAATCGATACCAAAGTTAGTTTGTGTTGTAGTTTCCCATTTAACATCAGGATTACCATATCTCACTACATTAACAATTCCGCCTGATTCTGAAACTAAGGTTTGATAAGTGTTATTTGGGATTTCCTGATTACCAGCTTGACCCCAACTACCTCTTAACTTTAATTCAGAAATCCAGCTAACATCTTTTAGAAAATCTTCGTTAGAAACCATCCATCCGGCAGATGCTGATGGAAAATAACCCCATTTATTGCTTGGCCCAAAACGAGATGAACCATCTGCCCTTAAAGTTGCTGTTGCAAAATATTTATTATCGAAATTATAAGTTCCACTACCGAAGAATGAAACCAGGTTAAATTGGCTTGCTGAACCAGAATTGTAAATATTAGTTAAGCTTCCATAATCTAAATACTGAAAACCTGATGTGCTTTTATCGAAATCCTGTCTGCTCCCACCAATTGCAGATGATTTGCTTGAAATATTTTCGGCACCTAGCAAGAAATTAACATTATGCTTTTCTGCAAAAGTTTTTTGGTAGTTTAATGTATTGGTAAAAGTGAAGTTCATGACTTCGCCTCTATTTTCATCTAAATTATTAGGCTTGTTATTTCTTCCTTTTCCCGGATAAAGCTCGTCAGGGTTATTGTCATTATCATCGCCAAAATTCTGTGCGAAGTTTTTATTGTGAGAGAAACTAATATCCACACCAACGCTTGATCTAAAAGTTAAAGACTTATCACTTAAAAAAGCGTATTCAGCATAGATATTTCCAAAAGTTTGAAATGTTTTTCTTTTATCATTCGTAAAATTAACAATGGCAATTGGGTTTGAACTAAACTCGAAGTTCTTATCCCAACCGTTATTATTTCCGGTGTAAAAGGGTAAATCGGTATAAGGATTTGAAGCCGAGTAAGTAGGATCTGTAACGTTCTTATAAACACCTAAAACTGGCGGCCTTAATAAAGCGTGGCGAATTACACCAGGAACATCGCCACTAGAAGATAGTTTATCTTGTTTAGCAAAACTAATTTGAAGGTTTGTACCAACTTTAAAACGATCGGTAACGTTTGCATTTACATTAGATCGAAAATTAAAACGCTCATAACCATCATGATCTTGAACTACAATACCATCTTGTTTATAATAACCAGTAGATATAAGATACTGAACATCATCAGAGCCTCCATTTACGGATGCCTGTAAATTTTTAGATTTACCCGTGTCAAAAAGCTCATTTAACCAATCTGTATCTGCTAAATCAGTTCTGCTTCTAGCTGCCTGATAAGGGCTAACTGCATTCGCGGCATTACCCAAAGTATTATGCCAAGCTCTATCTTTAACTGTTAAGTATTGATCTGCATTTAGCATTTCTGGCAGATTAGTTGCCTGATGAAAGCCTGCAAAATATTCTATATTGATATTTGCCTTACCTTTTTTGCCATTAACAGTTGTGATAATTACCACACCATTCGCTGCCCGGGAACCATAAATTGCTCCAGCCGCTGCATCTTTTAAAACCGTCATTGATTTTACATCACTTTGATTTAAAAAAGAAATATCGCGGGTTGGCACTCCATCTATCACATAAAGCACATCGTTATTACCTAATGTTCCCTCTCCCCTAATTCTAAGTTTAATTCCATCGCCTGGCGCACCCGTGTTCGCAGCAACGAATACACCCGCAACCTGACCTTGTAATGCCTGTGCAACATCTACTATTCTTGTTTTTTGCAAATCAGCCATGTTTACGGTTGCTACAGAACCAGTTATCGAAGCTTTCTTCTGCGAGGTATAACCAACAACAACAACATCATTTAATGACTGTGAACTTGGTTTTAATGATACATTTAAGCTACCACCGTTAGTACCTAAAGTTACACTGGTGTAGCCTATATAGTTAAATGTTAGAGATTGAGTAGCTCCAGCTTGAAGCGTTAAAGAATAAACTCCATCTCCATTAGTTGATGTTTTGTTTTGTGTATTGGTTTGCATAACCACAACACCAGGTACCGGCTGATTGGATTCATCGGTAACCTTTCCCGTTACTTTTGTTTGTGCGTAACTTGTGAAACCCGTTGCGGCTAAAAACAAGAAAACCAACAATGCATAAATACGTCTGTTTTTTTTCATTTGATTTATATTTGATTAGTACACAAATATAGACCAGCAGGCTTGCAGCTTAGTACACTATAGTAACATTTTAGTTCACTATTATTGCAAATAAGCACAAATAAAGCAGTTTTACCTATAAAATTTCGGGAGTTGCATTTCCTTCATGCTGCTTTTGGCGGTAATCGTTAGGGGCTAGAAAGTATATCTTTTTAAACTCCCTAAAGAAGTAAGATTTGTTGTTAAAACCTGTCATATAAAAAATTTCAGACACCGTAAGCTTAGAGTTTTGAAGTAAAACCGCAGCATGTTTTAAACGTATTCTTTTTATAAATTCGGAAGGTGTCATACCGGCCAAAGTTTTAAGTTTACGATACAATTGCATCTTACTTATACATAAAGCGTTCTCTAATTTTGACGCGTCTAAATCTGATTCAGCCAGATTATCTTCAACCGCTTTAACTAAGGCATTTAAAAATTCCTTATCGCCCTGCTCTAAATCAACATCAATAAATTGATTGTTAATATTTCTATCCTTAATTAAGTGGTTCATTCTTGTCCGGTAATCGAGTAATTTCCGTACACGCATTTGCAAATAATTGATATGAAAGGGTTTTGGAATATAAGCATCAGCGCCAGTTTCATAGCCTTCAGTTTTATTTTCTTCGGTACCTTTAGCAGAAAGCATAATAAACGGAATATGGCAGGTAGCCGGAGCGGTTTTTACGTACCTGCAAAGTTCCAACCCATCCATATCGGGCATCATTACATCACTAATGATAATATCGGGCATGTTATTTTTTAGAAATTCGATTGCAGATAAGCCATTCTCGGCCTCATAAACATTATATTGCTCCTTTAAAATATTCTTAATTAAGAAACGTAAAGCTGCATCATCCTCAACAACGAGAACACTATGCTCTGCTATTTTTTGTAAGTCATCAATTAAAGTTGCTTTATTGTTTTGCTCTATGGTTTCGCCAGTTTCATTTTGATAGGGCTTTAAAATTGATTCGAACAAATAAGATGGCGCTGAAGCAATCACCTCATTTTCCTTCCCTTCTATTGTTTGCTTAAGCTTTAACTTAAAACTAAAAGCAATCCAATCATCTTTCAACGAAACCGTAATGCTTCCATCCATTACCGAAATTAATTCTTTAGTAAAAGCCAGACCAATACCTGTACTAAATTTATCGAACTGATTTTCTTTCCCTACATGAAACTCGGTAAAAATATCTTCTAAATCTTTCTCTGCCAATTTACAGCCGGAGTTTGAAACAATGGTTTCCAATGTTTCGGATTTCTCATCATAATTAACATTTAAAACAATTTCCTGTTTTTTACCCGCATGTTTTAAGGCATTAGATAGCAGGTTAAAAAGTACCTTTTCAAATTTATCCTTATCAATAAAGCCGGCAATTCCATTTTGGATGTTTCTGGTAAATTTTTGTTCGTTTTTTTCTGCTGCCGGAATAAACAACTGCGTTAAACCATTTAACAATTTACTGATGTCGAAATAATCATCATTTCGTTTTAAATAGCCTGCTTCTGCCCTTCTGAATTCTAGAAGCTGTTGAACGAGGTAAGTTAAGCGTGCGGTATGCTGATGTACAAGAGATAGAAAATAATTTTTATCAATCGGCTTATCCAACATATTTCGCTTTTGCATAAAATGTTCAACAGAGCCTAGAATCAATGTTAAGGGAGTTTGAATTTCATGAGCGATATTGGTAAAAAAGTTAATTCGCTGACGATGTTCTTCTTCATCCTTTTGCCTGAACAGAGATTCTCTTTCGAGCTTAAATTTCATCTCCAGTTTATTTTTCCTGTATAAATGAAAAGCATACACACCAATAATTAATAGCAGTAAATAAAAAGCATAAGCTGGATATGTAAGCCAGAAATATTGTTTAACATGAAGTTTTAAAGCCACAATATCCTTTGTCCAAATACCTTCGCCATTACTCCAACGAACTAATAATTCATATTTACCCGGAGGAATATTGTAGTAGGCAATTTTTCCATCAGTACCTGTATATCGCCAATTCTGATCTAAGCCCTGAAGCTTATAAGCAAACTCATTTTTAGCCGCATTGAAGTAATTGAGTGCATTAAATGAAAACTGAAAAAAATTACTTTTACGTTCTAAATCAAAACTTTTTATCTGCTGCTGTTTAGATTTAATAATTAAATACTGGTTATTTTGAAAAATTTGCCCTCCCATTTGCAAATCCGAAATTAGCAAATTGGGTTGTTTGTTATTTTCTGTAATGTATTTTGGCATAAAATAGTTAAAACCATAAATCCCACCGAAAAGCAAATAGTTATTAGACGTTTTTAAAACTGCTCCATCGCTAAATTCATTGCTTTGTAAACCATCGCTTTCCTGATAATTGGCAATACTGTTATTAGCAGGATTTAGCTTCGCCAAACCTTTATTGGTACTTAACCAAATATTTCGCGCACCATCTTCCTGAATTGCGTGTATAGTATTGTTTGGCAAACCCTTATCCATGGTTATTTTGGTAAATCTGGGTTTATCTTTAAGCGATTCTGAGTAACTAAGGTAATTTAACCCATAACTTGTACCAATCCATAATCGATTTTTTCTATCGTAAAATAGAGATAAAACATCACTGTGAGACAAGCTTCCTTCGTAGCTAAAAGCTTTATAGGTTTTAAATAATCCGGTTTTTTTATTTAAAACACTCAAGCCGCCGTATCTGCAGGCAATCCACAAGCGCTCATCTTTTCCTTGTGCCAAAGCGTAAATAATATCGTTTGCAGGCCCGTTTTTTTCTATCGATGAGGAATAATATTGCTTGAAATTTTTAATCGAAATTGAGCCATCAATATTTCTATTTAGCTTAAGATGAACCAGGCCGTAACCGCTTGTTCCCATCCAAACAGAGCTATCTTTATCTTGAATTATTGTATAAACCGATTTAAAATCGGGTAGTTTAGCCGCTCCTTTAATATTTTTCCAATTTATGGTTTTGGCTAGTTTTTGATCATAAACGGAAATCCCCTGTCCATCGGTGCCGATATAAATGAGCTGATCACTACCACGTTTTAAAGCAAATACGGAATTATTTTCTAAACCTGTCGTTAAATCAATCTTTTTAGGCTTTATTGTTTCATTTCCCTTTTTCCAAAAATTATCAAAAATTAATACTCCATTTCCTTTAGTTCCAACCCACAAATTGCCGCTTTCTTCGGCAAAAGCCCGAATGGGTTTATTAATTGCATTACCGTTAATTCTGGTTAACAGACCAAATAAATTTTCTTTTGGATAAATCTGAATTAATCCGTTTCCATCTGTACCTACCCATAAAACTTTATTTTGAGCAACGTTTAGTGCGGTAACTTTTAAATTCTCTAAAGATTTTGTTTCGTTTTTTAGAAATAAAGTTTCTTTAAAGGTTTTATCATAAACACTTACGCCTTGATTTTCCCAAGCTATTATATAATTAGATTGATAGTAAGCTATTGTTTTTATTTTCTTATTTGCAATTCGGATTTGCTCGCTTTTATAATCAGTACCGATTCTAAAATGTTTATCATTATTTAATGAATATATAACCTGATTATTTGATACAAAAAAATTGCTTATACCATTAATAGCATTATACTTTTTGCTAACCGAAAGCTTATTAATATTTGCATTTGAGGCAATTAATTCTTCCCTTTTATTGAGATACCAAAGCACATTTTGTGCAAAACACATTTTAATTATTCCATCTTTAGGTTTAAATTTATGGAAAGCATCAAACTTATCTTTTTCGGGATTGTATCGGCTTAAAACGCCTTCGGCCGAATAGCAAATAACATCTCCTTTAGAACTAACTACAAGCTCATACTCGTTTTCCCTGATTTTTTGTGTTGTAGTATTCCGGTAAAAGTATCGACTGAATTTACCTGTAGTTTTATTATATCTTGAAATACCACCTATGGTGCTTATCCAAATATCACCTTTATTATCTTCCTTTATCGATTGAATAACATTGCTTCCAATACTATTTTCTGCTTTATCTATATTATGATTATAAACACTAAATCGGGCTCCATCGTATCTATTCAAACCATCCCAGGTTCCAATCCAAAGCAATTGATCTTTATCTTGTAAAATAGAATTTATAGAACTATTCGATAATCCATTTCTATTATCAAGCTGACGGTAATAAAAAGATACGCCAGGCTTAATATCTTCTGCTTTTATAGTTGTAAAAGCAAAAAAGCTAAGGTATAAAAACAGCAATAAAAATGCTTTGCTCATATAAAGTTCAATTTTTCTATTTGGATAAAAACAATTGAGGGATGTGTATAAATCTAAAAAAATATTTTAGCTTACAACTCTAAATTTCATTTTAAACAAAAACAGGCAACCAATAAATTAGTTGCCTGTTTTTGTTTTTTTAGCTTGTTATTTATTAAAGCGAGTTTATCCACTTTACAAGTTCATCCCGACCTTTACCAGTTTTCTGCTGTAACTTACCTAGTAACTCGTCATCCTGACCTTCTTCGTGTTTTAAATCATCATCCGTTAAATCGGCATAGGCTTGTTTTACTTTACCTTTTATTTCGTTCCACTTTCCTTTTAATTCTAACTTATCCATTTCTTTATTAATTATATGTTAAACATTGGTTTTATTTAGCATAAACATTAAAAAAACAGTAATTGTTTATATAATTTATCAAAAAAAACGAAGAAATGCAAAATAAACAGACCATTCCTAATTGCTATTCCTATATTTTTGTTACATTAGAGCTATCATTCCCTAAACAAACAACATTAACTAACTAAAATTCAAAATTTGATGAAAAAACTACTTTTAAGTTTCTTTTTATCCTTCAGCGTAATTGCTTTTGCCTTTGCACAAGACAAAGTAATTAGCGGAAAAGTTACTTCTGGCAATGGCGAGCCCATTCCTGGAGTAAGCGTGTACGTTAAAGGTTCTTCCTCAACTGGCACACAAACAAATGCTACGGGTAACTACACATTAAGTGTTTCGCAGAATGCTAAAATTCTCGTATTTACTTTTATCGGTTTCAAAACTAAAGAAATGCCGATTACAGGCTCTACTCTAAATGCAAGTTTAGACGAAGAAAACACAACATTATCTGATGTGGTTGTTGTGGGTTTCGGAACCCAGTCTAAACGGGATTTAAAAGGCTCACAATCATCAGTGAGTGCAAAAGATTTAGAGAATCTTCCAGTTACTTCATTCGAACAAGCCTTACAAGGAAAAGCAGCAGGTGTTACTATTTCTGCGCAAAATGGTAAACTTGGTCAAGGTATTACCGTACGCGTAAGGGGGGCAGCATCGGTGACTGCCGGTAGCGAACCACTTTATATTGTGGATGGTATTCCGATTACCTCTGGCGATTTTTCGGGAACATCAGCACCTACAAGTGCTTTGGCAGACATTAACACAAATGATATTGAATCCATAGAAGTATTAAAGGATGCTTCTGCATCGGCTATTTACGGAGCGAGGGCGTCCAATGGTGTCGTTTTAATTACCACAAAGCAAGGTAAAGTTGGCAAAAGTCAGATTAATTTCAGTGCATTAGGCGGCATCAGTACGCCATCTAACCACAGAGAATTTATGAATGCAGAGCAATATGTGAATATAGTAAGAAGAGCAGGTGAAGGTGCAGCTAATCAAGATTTTTTAAATGGTGATTATGCTACTTTAGCAGATGCAATTGCTGACTATAAAACAATTGTAGAAAACAGATTAACTAGGTATTCGGCAGGCAACACTGATTATCAAACGTATAAGGTTAATACCAATTGGGAAAGGGCGGCTTTTCAGGATAATCCTATTACCCAGCAATATGACTTGAATGTAACTGGTGGTAACGAAAAAACTAAATTTTATATTGGTGGTCAGGCTTTAGATCAACAAGGTATTATTGTTGGAAATAGCTATAAACGTTACAGTGGAAGATTAAACTTAACAAATAAGGTAACAGATTTTATCGAACTAGGTGTTAATTTAAATTTCTCTAACAGCATAAACAATAGATTATCAAATGATAATGCGTTTTCCAATCCGATACAAGCTGTTGCATTATCTCCAATTACTCCATTTATCGACCCACGTTCTGGCTTAATTAGTGGAACCCTACCTGGTGTGGCCTCTAATTATCCAGTTTACTACAATCCGTTTATTGGAATTGAAAATGCTTCTTATCAAGCAACCGTTTATCGTACAATTGGAAAAGTTTTTGCCAATGTTAACATTGCAAAAGGCTTAAAGTTTACCTCTGAGTTTTCAATCGATAACCTTAATCAAAATGAAGAGGCTTACTACGGTGCTCTAACATTCAGAAATACAGGCACATCAAATGGTGATGGTGTAAATATTTCTACGTTTGTTATAAATGCAAATACAAATAACTTCTTTAGCTACAAAGCAAATTTTGGTGAAAAAAGTGTTTTCGATGCTGTTTTAGGAACAAGTTATCAGAAATCAACAACCAAATACAGCACAATAGAAGGTCAGGATTTCCCAAGCGATTCGTACATAAAACTAGGAAGTGCAGCTACAAAAGTTACTGCTTCAAGTAATGAAGGTGCATTTAGCTTTCTATCTTATTTCTTTAGAGCTAACTATAAATACAACGATAGATATTTAGTCGGGTTTAGCGTAAGAGCTGATGGTTCTTCACGCTTTGGAGCTAATCAGAAATATGGCTACTTCCCTGCTGGTTCACTTGCATGGATTGCATCCGAAGAGGATTTCTTAAAAAGCAGCGAGACAATCAGCTTGTTAAAATTAAGAGCAAGTTACGGTTTAACAGGTAACGCAGAAATTGGGAACTATTCTGCACGCGGTTTATTTAGTGGTACTGGAGCTTATGGGGGTTTGGCTGGACAAATACCTTCAAGAATTGCAAACCCTGATTTAACCTGGGAGAAAACAACTCAATTAGACCTTGGTTTAGATTTTGGTATTCTTAAAAATAGAGTTTCAGCAACTTTCGATTACTATCAGAAAAAGACTACCGAATTATTGTTGAATGTTCCAATTCCTCAAACAACTGGTTTTGCAACAAAAACTCAGAATTTAGGTAAATTAACCAATACAGGTTATGAACTGGGTATTAATACAGAAAATTTCGTGGGCGCTTTTAAATGGTCTACCGCATTAACTGCAGCCATTAACAATAATAAAATTACTGATTTAGGTGGTCAGGTTTTAAACACCAACGAAATTAATGCGGCCATATCTGGTCAACCAATAGGCGTTTTTTATCTTCCAGAATATGCAGGTGTTAATCCAGCAAATGGTGATGCTACTTATTATCTAAATACCGTTGATGCAAATGGTAACGTCGACAGAACAACAACAAACGACATTAACCTGGCGCAAAGAATTTTTGCTGGTAATCCTAATCCAAAATATACTTTTGGAATAAACAACACATTCTCATTCAAAAACTTTGATTTAGGTGTGTTTTTACAAGGAGTGAGTGGTAATAAAATTTATAATGGTGGTGGGTCATATATGAGCGCCAGTGCGTCTAATGGTTATGACAACCAAACAGCAGACCAAATAGATTACTGGAATAAACCTGGAGATGTTACACAGGTTCCTGAGCCTCGTTTAGGATATGGCAATGGCGTTGGTAACTCTACTAGATATTTGTCTGATGGAAAGTACATCCGTTTAAAAACTCTGACATTAGGTTACACATTTACCCCAGAAGTTTTAAGCAAACTTAAACTAAGTAAACTTAGGTTATTTGCTACCGCTCAAAACCTAGCAACAATTACAGGTTACAAAGGATGGGATCCAGAGGTAAATGCCGATTATCAATCTACAAACATTAATCAAGGTGTAGATTTCTATTCAGCTCCGCAACCAAGAGTAATATCTTTCGGTATAAACATTGGCCTATAATTCTATAAACAGAATCATTATGAAAAAGACATATATATATAATTTAATAATTGCTTCAACCCTTATAGCTTCAGCATCTTCTTGCAAAAAAGCTTTGGAAATAAATCCAGTTGATACAATTGAGCAAAGCAAGGCGCTATTAACATCAAAGGATGTTGAGGTTGCTTTAGTTGGTGCGTACTCAGAATTTGGAAGCAGAAATTTTTATGGTGGTCGCCCATTTTTAATGGCCGATTTTTTAGCCAATACTAATGCTATTGAATGGTTTGGAACTTATGAAGAGCTTACCCAAACCATTAACAAATCGCTTTTAAAAACAAACTCTTACGTTAATAATGTTTGGGCTGCCGGCTACACAGCAATAAATGATGCAAATAATGTAATATCTGCAATAAATAAAGTTGATGCAGCAAAACAAAATAAAGTAGAAGGTGAAGCTAAATTTATTAGAGGTGCTTCTTATTTTGAACTGGTAAGATTATTCGGAAAGGCATATAATGACGGAAGCCCTACAACCAATCTGGGTGTACCCATTGTTTTAACGCCAACAACAGAGGTAAACGACGCTAGCTATGTTGCCAGAGCAACTGTTGCAGCAGTTTACACTCAAGCAATTGCTGATTTAACAGACGCAGAGGCTAAATTGCCTGCCACAAATGGTTTTTTCGCAACCAAATCTGCAGCAGCAGGTATGCTAGCAAGGCTATACTTGCAAATGGGTAATTATGCAGCGGCAGCGGCGGCGGCAAATAGAGTAATTACTTCAAATAATTATTCTTTAAATGCTGCATTTATTGATGCCTTTCCTGCAATGGGATCAACTCCTGGAGTTAATTCATCAGAAGATATTTTTGCAATGCAGGTTACAACTCTAACTGGCTTTAATGGCTTTAATGAATTTTACGGATCTTCAACCTACGGAGGTAGAGGTGACGCTGTAATATCTCAAGACTGGATTGATGCTACTTATGCCGCCAATGACGATCGTATCAATGCTTTTTATGATGATGGTGATATCTACACCTCGAAATATGCTAATGTTTATGGAAATGTTCCTGTGATGAGGTTATCAGAAATGTATCTGATAAGAGCCGAATGCAACGTCCGTTTAGCGCCAGCAGCACCAGTGGGAGGCAGAACACCTCTACAAGATTTAGCAGTTGTGAGAAGCAGAGCACGATTAACAACAACGACTGCCACACTTGCTGACATTCTTAATGAACGCAAATTAGAACTTGCTTTCGAGGGCTTCGCTTTACACGATGCAAAGAGAACACAAACAAATATTGGCTCTATAGCCTGGAATGCAAATAACTTAGTTTTCCCAATCCCTCAAAGAGAGATGGATGCAAACAAAAAATTAATTCAAAACCCAGGTTATTAAATCTATTTTTTAAAGATCGAGTAGGAAGATAGGGATTATTTCCCTATCTGTCCTCTCACACCACTGTACGTACCGTTCGGTATACAGCGGTTTGTTAGAATAACTTCGTTTGGTGTG
>NZ_JBHSBY010000028.1:0-16496 GCF_042650905.1 Pedobacter jamesrossensis
ACATAAAGGTGGTTTGAGACCTGTGCCTGAACACCGATCTCGAGGGGCCAACCCTCATCATTAAAACAGCACTAAGGAATTCCCATACCTTATTCGTGACACACTGACCGCTGCTGACTTCTGATTGAGCCATTGAACGTCCCCGCTAAATGTTTCCTCTCCTGTAATCGCGCTTACACTTGACAGAACTCATTCAGATCTCCCGGGGTAAGACAATCTACTTCCTATGGATGTGGCCTCTGTATCTACGTAATAGTCCCCGTGCAGTATTGGGCTTCTGTTTGTTGCGCAACATCACCCGGACTAGATCCGCCTCATATACAGTTTCTGTTCGTAAGCCCCCATATTTGCCGCGGACTTCCTTCAGATTCGCAGTCACCCACGACACCCTTGTCTCTGGCTAACACTTCCTACTGCTAAGCGTGTTCGGGACTTTAACCCTATAGTCGATTGCCATGCCCGGCGCACACAAAAAAACCGTCAACATAGTGCTGACGATTTACATACTAAAATGTTTTTAATTTATTTTTTGGGTTTGGCCGACATATAAAAAGTCAACTTACCGCCATTTGTAATATCCGAATGTTTTATTTGATGATTAGTAATTTCTTTTCCGTTTAAAACAACCTTTTCAACATAAACATTTTTATCGTTCTGTTTAATAGCTTCGACAGTGAAAGTTTTACCGTTTTCCAAATTCAAAACAGCATTATTAATCGAAGGGCTTCCCAAAGAATATACATCTGAGCCTGGAGAAACCGGATAAAATCCTAAAGAAGAAAACATATACCATGCGCTCATTTGTCCACAATCATCATTCCCTCCTAAACCATCAGCAGTTGGTTTATATTGCATATTTAAAATATGGCGAACTTGGGCCTGCGTTTTCCAAGGTTGATCTGTCCAGTTGTAGAAATAAGCAATATGATGCGCTGGTTCATTTCCGTGAACGTAACCTCCAATAATACCTTCGCGAGTAATATCTTCTGTGTGCGCAAAAAATTCATCGGGTAAATGCATCGTAAATAAGGTATCTAAACGAGTCGTAAATTTCGCTTTACCGCCCATTTCTTCGATAAGTGAAGCCGGATCGTGCGGTACGAAGAAACTATAATTCCAGCTGTTTCCTTCAATAAAACCTTGTCCTTCGGTATCTTTTGGATCAAATTCTTTTTTAAAAGTACCATCGGCTAATTTTGGACGCATAAACCCCGATGCTTTATCCCAGTTATTTTTCCAATTGTTTGAACGTTTAATAAATTCATCATAAACATCCATACGGTTTAATTTTTTAGCTAATTGTGCAATTGCCCAATCATCGTAAGAATATTCCAAATTGTTGGAAACAGACACTCCACTTTTATCAGCAGGGATATATCCCAAATCCATATAATATCCAATTCCCTCGTAATCGCGATGTTTTGCCGTTGCAACGCAAGCATCTAAAGCTTTGTTTGCATCACCATTGTAAGTTCCTTTAATAATGGCATCAGCAATAACAGAAACGCTATGGTAACCACTCATACACCAGTTATCATTTGCATAATGCGACCAAATAGGCAACATGTGTAAACTACTTTGGTCGTAATGTGCCATCATAGATTTTACCATATCATTGCTCCTTCTTGGCTGCATAATATTAAAAAATGGATGCAAAGCTCTGTAAGTATCCCAAAGAGAAAAAGTGGTATAGTTTGTAAAACCATCTGCTTTATGAATGCCTTGGTCTAAACCTTTGTATTCTCCATTAACATCTGTATAAGTTGTTGGATTTATAAAGGCATGGTAAAGTGCAGTATAAAAATTAATTTTATTATCGTTTGAAGTGCTAATCTGTATTTTATTCAATTCCTTATTCCAGGCAGATTGAGCTTGTGCTTTAACTTTATCAAAATCCCATCCAGTAATTTCTGCACGCATATTTTGTAAAGCATTTTCCTGACTTACCGGAGATAAAGCAAATTTAATTTTAACCTTTTCACCTTCTTGGGTATCAAAATCGAAATACATTTTCAGCTTCTTGCCAGCAATTTCCGGGAAGTTTTTATCCTGATTAAATTTACCCCAGAAACCTCTGTAAGCTTGCTTCGCATCATAACTCTTACGACCATAGCTTTTAAAGGGCTTCGAAAAACTCATTGCAAAATAAACCGTTCTGGTTCTTGCCCAACCATTAGTTTGACGGTAACCCGTTATTAAAGTATCATTAACCACCCGAACATAAGTCCATACGGTTTTTTCTTCGTAATTATAAATTCCAGCCATCAAATCCAAAATAATGTGCGATTGATCTGACTTCGGAAAGGTATATTGATGCATACCTACCCTTGTAGTAGAAGTTAATTCGGCCGTAATGTTATCATCATCTAACTTAACTTTGTAATAACCAGCTTCTCCTACTTCATTAGCATGAGAAAATGCAGAGCGATAGCCAGATTTTGGATCGCTTGCTGTACCTGGATTTAACTGCAACTTACCTTGAGTAGGCATAATTAAAAAATCACCCAAATCTGAGTGACCAGTACCACTAAAATGTGTATGACTAAAACCCGTTATAGTTTTATCTTCATATTTATAACCAGCACAATACTTATAAACATCGCCATTGTACTTACCATTAACCTCGTAAGATAATGTATCCGTTTCGGGGCTTAATTGCACAGCGCCAAATGGAACGGTAGCCCCTGGGTAAGTATGCCCCATTTTCGATGTGCCGATTATTGGTTTAACATACTGCACTAAGTTTTGTTGCGCAGATACTGCAAATGCTGAAAATAAAAGGCATGGCAGGATAAATTTTTTAATCATATTAATTTAAAATTTAACTTATTTTTTGAAATTTCTAAGGTATTAATTTTAATGCAAATCTTTAAAAATTATATCACTAAATCGTTTAATCAACATAAAAAATACAATTAGCTTTTTACAAGCGACTGACGTGCTTTCAAAAAAATCAGCTAAATAAACCTTATTTTTGCATCCAATAGTTTTAAAATGAGCAAACACGGTAGAATTCTGGTAGCCATGAGTGGCGGGGTTGATAGTTCGGTAGCAGCAGTTATGTTACACGAGCAGGGTTATGAAGTTATCGGATTAACTATGAAAACCTGGGATTATGCAACTTCTGGCGGCAGTAGTAAAGAAACGGGCTGTTGCTCTTTAGATAGCATAAACGATGCTCGTACACTTGCTGTAAATTATGGTTTTCCGCACTATATTCTTGACATTAGAGATGAATTTGGAGATTATGTAATTGATAATTTTGTTGATGAATACCTTGCGGGAAGAACACCAAACCCGTGTGTTTTATGTAATACCCACATTAAATGGGAAGCATTATTAAAGCGTGCAAATAAACTCGATTGCGAATTTATAGCAACTGGTCATTATGCAAATATCCGTCAGCAAGATAGTGGACGTTATGTAATTTCTAAAGGAAAAGACGAAAACAAAGACCAATCTTATGTGCTTTGGGGCGTTTCTCAAGAAAATCTTTCTCGCACTAAATTTCCTTTAGGTAGTTTTGCCAAGTCTGAAATTAGACAAATGGCTTTGGATATGGGACAAGAAGAATTAGCTAAAAAATCAGAGAGTTATGAAATTTGTTTCGTTCCTGATAATGATTACAGAGCTTTCTTAAAACATAAAGTTGAGGACCTAGAAGATAGAGTTGCCGGCGGTAATTTTATTTTAAGCAACGGAATGGTTGTTGGCCAGCATAAAGGTTATCCATTTTATACAATAGGCCAGCGTAAGGGTTTAGGAGTAGCGTTTGGAGAACCAATGTTTGTTACTCAGATTTTACCAGAAAGCAACACTGTTGTTTTAGGCAAAGCCGACGAATTAGAGCGTCGCGAGGCAATGGTTAGAAATATTAATCTTATAAAATATGCGAGCATTGAAGAACCAATGAACGATGTTATTACCAAAATCCGTTATAAAGATGCTGGAATGTTAAGTACGATTGTTCAGGAAAAAGATAGAATGCGTGTTGTTTTCGATCACAATGTTTCTGCAATTGCACCCGGTCAATCTGCTGTATTTTACGAAGGTAACGATTTACTCGGAGGAGGCTTTTTGGTTTAACCTCCAAAATATACATAAATACATAATCCTTGCAGATATACTGCAGGGATTTTTTTGTATATACCCAGATAAGGAATATTCCTAAAAACTATATCTATTGATATTTTTTCCTTTACTTTGATGTAAACATCGTCCCTATATAATTATTCAGTTAAAAAACTTAAACATTAAATTATATGGAAACATCAAAATTTTCTAAATTCACTGCCGAATTTCTGGGCACATTAGTACTAGTTTTAATGGGTTGCGGCAGCGCCGTAATTGCTGGTGCAGATGGAACAACAGGGGTTGGGTTGCTCGGTATTTCTTTCGCGTTCGGCCTATCTGTGGTGGCAATGGCTTATGCAATTGGACATATTTCCGGTTGTCACATTAATCCTGCAATTTCCATAGGTATGGTTGTAGCTGGCAGAATGAAAGCAGGCGAAGCAGCATATTATATTGTAGCACAAATTTTGGGTGCTATTGCAGGCGCAGGATTATTATACCTTATCGTAAGTAACCATCCTGGTTTTGAAATGAAACCGTGGGCTTTAGGCTCAAATGGTTGGGGAACTGGTTATTTAGATGAATACAATACTACTGCGGCATTTATAGCCGAAGCTGTTTTTACATTCATTTTCTTATTGGTGATTTTTGGTTCTACTTCTACAAAAAATATTAATGGTGGTTTTGCAGGTTTGGCAATAGGGCTTTCATTGGTTTTAATTCACATTGTTGGAATTAAAATTACTGGTGTTTCCGTAAACCCAGCACGTAGTATCGGGCCTGCAGTATTAGCAGGTGGTGAGGCGCTAAAACAAGTTTGGATGTTTATGCTTGCTCCAGTTGTTGGTGCTATTTTAAGCGCAGTAGTTTGGAAAACAGTTTTAGAGAAAAACTAAAAAGGTAAAAGGCAGATAGGTGTAAGGTGAAAGGTTTTCCATCCGCCTTTAAACCATCTGCCTTTCAAAAAAACTTATAGATTCTTTACAATCGCCTCATCCATAGGCTTAGTTTTCGAACGGAAACGATGAACCAACTCCCCTTTTTCGTTAATTAAGAATTTCTCAAAATTCCATTTAATATCACCTTGTTCCTCTGTGTTAGTTTGCGTAGTTAAATACTTAAACAAAGGGCTAATATCATCGCCTTTTACACTACTTTTTTCAGCAAGCATAAATGAAACATTGTATTTTCCAGTACAAAATTCTTTAATCTCGGCATTGGTAGAAAATTCTTGCCCACCGAAATTACCTGCCGGGAAACCAATTAAAACCACTTTTTTACCGTATTGCTTTTGAAGTTTTTCCAAGTCTTCGTATTGAGGCGTAAAGCCACATTTCGAAGCGGTGTTAACTATCATAATTTTCTTGCCTTTAAATTTCGATAGTTTGATTTCTTTGCCGTCAATCGTTTTGAAGCTGAAATCGTAAACGTTTTTTGGCGGTGTTGGAACCAAAAAGTTTAGTAGGATTAAAATTGTGCTTATCATTTTTTTTATTTTATATACGAATATAGGTACAAATAGTTTTCGCAATCGTAATGTTGCTGTAAATAATACAATGAATTATTTTATTCCATTTTTAAAATCAGAGTAATGCTGCAATATTTTTGGTTATTTTTTCATCGGCATTAATTAAACCTAAGTTAAGAATCGATGTCCTAATGACAAGAAAACCTTACTCTTATGAAAAAAAACAGACTATTATTACTTCTTGTTATGGTGTCATTTTTTAGTTGTAAAAAAGGAATTGATACCCCAGCACCAACAAGCCCAGAACAAATGTATTTCCCTACAAATAATGCGGAGTGGGAAACAAAATCTATTTCGAGTCTTGGATGGAAACAAAGCGCCATTGAAGACTTAAAAAAGTTTTTGGCAGAGAAGAATTCTAAATCTTTTATGATTCTCATAAACGGAAGAATTGTGTTAGAAGAATATTTTAATGGTCATACCAAAGACGCTACCTGGCAATGGAACAGTGCGGGTAAAACTTTAGTGTCTGCTACAACGAGCATAGCACAGCAAGAAAACCTATTGAATATAAATAATTCGGCTGCTCAGTATTTAGGTTCGGGCTGGACCAGCGAGCCAACGGAAAAAGAAAATTTAATTACAGTAAAACATTTGCTCACCATGACCTCTGGTTTAGATGAAAGCAGTGAGCTTGTGGTAAAATCTAAATTAACTTATGTAGCAGATGCCGGAACACGCTGGGCATACGCAAATGTTTTCCAGAAACTTATGGATGTCGTTTCTGCAGCCAGCAAACAGACTTACGAAAGCTATTTCAATGCTAAAATAAAAAATAAAATTGGCATGGATGGTTTTTGGGATGACGGCCTTATTTTTAAAATTTACAACAGCAATACCAGAAGTATGGCAAAATTTGGTTTGCTTGCCTTAAATAATGGAGAATGGAATAAAGAACAAATTATAAATAAATCATTTTTTTCAGAGAGCATAAAAACATCACAAAATATAAATCCATCTTATGGATATTTATGGTGGTTAAATGGTAAAAGCACCTATATGGTTCCCGGCAGTCAAAATGTTTTTCAGGGCGTTTTGGTTTCTAGCGCTCCAAGTGATATGTACGCGGCAATGGGCGCCTCAGACCAGCGTATATACGTAATACCTAGTAAGAATATGGTTGTAGTAAGAATGGGTAATGCTTCAGATTCCTCTAATCCATCTTTTACTGTTTCAGGTTTTGATAATGCACTCTGGCAAAAAATAAATGCAGTGATAAATTAAGTATAAATAGAAAGTATTCCAACCGTTTTTAGGGCAAAATTTTATAAAATTTAATAATAAAATTGTATAAAATTTTACTCAGGTTTGGATTTATACTTTAATTATAGCTTTATTTGCACAAAATCGTATTTCATGGCCAAAAACTTATTAATCGTCGAGTCACCCGCAAAAGCTAAAACTATTGAAGGCTATTTAGGCAAAGATTTCCTTGTGAAGTCTAGCTACGGCCACATTCGGGATTTGGCCAAAGGAGACATGGCTATTGATATTAAAAACAATTTTGCCCAAACCTACGAGGTGCCTGCCGATAAGAAAAGTATGGTTGCCGAATTGAAAAAACTAGCTAAGGAGGCCGAAATGGTATGGCTAGCATCCGATGAGGACCGCGAGGGAGAGGCAATTTCTTGGCACTTATTCGAAACTTTAGGCCTTAAAGCAGAGAAAACCAAACGTATTGTTTTCCATGAAATTACAAAACCAGCAATTTTAAAAGCTATTGATAGTCCAAGAGATATAGATTATAATTTAGTAAACGCACAGCAAGCCCGTCGGGTTTTAGATAGATTAGTAGGTTTCGAACTTTCTCCTGTTTTATGGAAAAAAGTAAAGCCATCGCTTTCTGCAGGCCGTGTACAATCGGTAGCGGTGCGTTTAATTGTTGATAGGGAAAGAGAAGTACAGCAATTTAATGCGGCGGCAGCTTATAAAATAACAGCACAATTTTCTACCGGAAAAGGCAAAGAAGTTGTTAAAGCAGAATTGCCACAACGTTTCGAGAGCGAAGCTGATGCAGAAAAATATTTACAAGATTGTGCTACAGCAAAATTCGATATAACCAGTTTAGAAACTAAACCGGCAAAACGTAATCCGGCTGCGCCTTTTACCACTTCAACGTTACAGCAAGAAGCATCTAGAAAATTAGGCTTCTCGGTTGCCAGAACCATGCAGGTTGCACAAAGATTGTACGAGGCAGGAAAGATTACGTACATGAGAACGGATTCGGTAAACCTATCCGATATGGCTTTGGCAGCAGCTGAACAAGAAATTAAATCGGCTTATGGTAAGCAATATCATCAGCCAAGAAAATATAAAACGAAATCGGCTGGTGCGCAAGAGGCTCACGAGGCGATTCGTCCAACCTATTTTGACAGACACACGGTTGATGGAGATGTTTCAGAGAAGCGTTTGTACGATTTAATCTGGAAACGTTCTATCGCATCGCAAATGAGCGAAGCTTTATTCGAAAAAACAACTGCTCAAATTACAGCATCAACCAGAAAAGAACATCTAGTTGCTGAGGGTGAAGTATTAAAATTCGACGGTTTCCTAAAAGTTTATTTAGAATCTACAGATGATGAAGAGGCAGAAGAAAAAGAGGGCGGTTCTATCCTACCTCCTTTGGCAAAAGGACAAGAGTTATTCTTAAATGAAATGCAGGCAACAGAGCGTTATTCTCGTCCGCCGGCAAGATATACAGAGGCCAGTTTAGTTAAGAAATTAGAAGAGTTGGGTATAGGTCGTCCATCTACTTATGCGCCAACCATTTCTACTGTTCAAAACCGAGGTTATGTGGTTAAAGAAGATAGAGATGGTAAACAACGTAAATTTACAGCTATCGTTTTAGCAAACGGAACGGTTAATAAAGATATAAAAAGTGAGATTACAGGTGCAGAGAAACAAAAGCTTTTCCCGACGGATATTGGTGAAGTAGTAAATGATTTCTTAGTTGAACACTTCAAGGGAATTGTAGATTTTAATTTCACGGCCAAAGTAGAAAAAGAATTTGATGAAATTGCGCAAGGTTTACAAGAGTGGACTAAAATGCTGCACTCATTCTATAATCCTTTCCACTTAGAGGTTGAAAATACTTTAGAAACTGCTGAACGTGCTACCGGCGAAAGGCTGCTTGGTTTAGACCCTGCAACTGGCAAAAACGTTTATACTAAGGTTGGTAAATTCGGCCCATTAGTACAAATTGGGGAGCTTGATGAAGAAGAAAAACCACGTTATGCTAGTTTAATGCGTAGCCAGTCTGTTGCAACTATCCAACTGGAAGATGCTTTAGAATTGTTTAAACTTCCTTTTTCCTTACCAGATTTTGAAGGCAAAGAGGTGATGATTGGTGTTGGCCGTTTCGGACCTTATGTGAAATGGGGCGAAAGCTTTATTTCTCTTCCTAAAAACGAAGAGCCTTTGGCTGTAACCTATGAGAGAGCTGTAGAAATTATTAAACAGAAAATGGATGATGATGCGCCAATTGCGCATTACCAAGGTTTAGGCGTTACTAAAGGTAAAGGTCGTTTTGGCCCTTTTATTAAATGGAACGATTTGTTTATTAATATCCCGGCAAAAGGTTACGATTTCGATAATTTATCGCAAGAGGATATTGATACTCTGATAGGCAAAAAGGTAGAAAAAGAAGCAAATCGTTACATTAAAACCTGGGATGAAGAGAAAATCTCGATCGAAAATGGTCGTTGGGGTGCTTTTATCCGTTTCGGTAAATTAATGCTTAAATTAAGAAACAACGACGCAACTAAACAAAAGTATACTCCTGAAGAATTGGTTGATATCGATTTGGATGTGGTAAAGAAAATGATTGTTGAGCAAGTACCAAATGCTTTCGAAACAAAAAAGAAAGCACCTGCCAAAAAGAAAGCTCCAGCTGCTAAAAAGGTTGTAGCGAAGAAAAAATAACCTCAAACCCCTAAAGGGGCTTCTTTAAAGCAAATTTAAAGTTGAGGTTAGTGAAATATGTATATAGTTTAAATCAAATATAGCCCCTTAAGGGGGTTTGGGGTATGAAAGCTGATTTACCAGAAAATACAGTTGAAGACATTGCGATGGCTGTTGTGTTGATGAGTGAAACGCCGGAAGTAAAAAACTGGACAGTTTACCTTGTTAACTTAAAAAACGAACCAATTACCAATGTTTTAATTAGCTCGAAAGGTTATGGCGAAAAAGATGGTAAGCAGGTTAAAACTTCTGTTTTAAGACATTTTGTTGGTGATATGAAGGCGCAAGATTTTAAGGGCGTTGAAGCGATTGACCCTGAGGTTTTTGGCTTAACAAATGAATATTGGTTAAGTTATTATATCGGTTCTACAATTTACGATAAGAAATTTATCTTCCTGCCTGAAAGCATCGTCGATACTAATTTAATAAAAATTCCGCTGGTTAACAGACCTGGAGTGATGATTAAATAGGTTTGGGTATTCGTAACTTTGTATTTATTTCAGCCTTATGGATACTAAAACTAAGGCACCTTAACCGCTTGTCTGCCAAGCAATTTCCAACCAGCTTTTTCTTTACTCCAAATTAGCAAAATATACAATTTCACATTTCCAGGTACATTTTTATCGTTAGTTTTTGCATTTAATGTATGACGAACCAAAGCAGTTTTATTTTGAACGATTACAGTCTGGTCGGTTAAATTAATATCTACAAAATCAGATTCTCCTGATAACAGAGCATGCATAAATTCTTGCTTAGTCTGTACTTTTCCACTTGAGTGACCATAACTTAAATTATTAAGAATTAGTTTATCTAATACTGCACTATCAGGGGTAACCATTAATTTGGTGAGTTGGGTTACAGCCTCTTCTACTTCTGCTTTCTGACCAAAAGCCAAATTAACAGTTAAAATCAGGCTCGAAAAAATCAATAGTATCTTAATCATATCTGGTTGAATTGGGTTTAGATTGTAAACTTATCCAAATGATTTTAAAGGAACAAATGAAAAATTTAAGGTTTGTGCTTAAATATTTTTTTTAATCTGGATTCTGAGCATAATCGAAAACTTTTAAATACGGTTCTACTAAGTTTTGTAATAGCAATCATGTGATAAACCCAGTGCACGTTGATACATTTAATTTAAAAACAAAGGCATGCCATCCAGCAACGCCTTAGTTTTAACCAAATTTAAATAAACTTCGGATTTATATTTATTTTGCAATTATCCAAAACACAGAAAAGCTATATTTTCAAAAAAATCATTTACCAAGCTCTAAAATATATTCTCCCTTGGCTGATATGCTGATTTGCTTATCTAATTCTATCACTTTTCCACTTAGTACATCTTTACCTTTGGTGAATACACCTATTATATCCGAAAAACGATCCATTGGCACATTCTGCTCCTTTAAAGAGCTGTTGATGATCACAATTACTCTTGCATCGTCTTTTATCCGGCCGTATACATATATTCCATTTTTAGGTGCATAATGAATCATCTTACCTTTGGTTACCGCCAGATTAGTTTTCCTCCACTGAAGCAGTTTTTGAAGATAAGTCCAGGCCTCGTTTTGAATCTCACTTCTTCCTGTTTTAGAAAATTGGTCTACTTTATCCTCTTTCCAGCCACCTGGAAAGTCTACACGTAATTTTCCATCTCCATCTTCCTTGGTTCCTGTCATTAGCACTTCTGTACCATAATATATTTGAGGAATTCCCCTCATTGTTAGTAAAAAAGCCAGTCCCTGTTTGTAGCGCTTTAAATCTTCATCCTCTTTCCTACTGAACCTACCCAGATCGTGATTATCCAGAAAGGTCATTACATTATAAGGATCAGCATACACAAAATCCTGAGCAATATCTTCAAACAAATCACCGAGGTAGCCATTATCGGCTTTTCCATCAAAAGCTTTCTGCATAGCAAATGTTAAAGAAAAATCCATAGGTGTTTTCAAGTTTGAATTTTTATTACTCAAGGCAGAATTCCCTTGCCACCATGCCGGCGATGTTTTCTTGTTGTACCATGTTTCTCCTACGATATTAAACTGGGGATACTCATCATACACTTCTTTATTCCACCGAGCCAAAAAATCAAAATCCATATACGAATAAGTATCTTGACGAATTCCATCTATTCGAGCATATTCAATCCACCAGATGCTGTTTTCGATTAAGTAAGTTGCCAGATGTGGATTACGCTGATTAAGATCGGGCATTCCACGGGTAAACCATCCGTTAAGAAAAGTATTTCTTTCGCTCTCAGCGGCATGAACATCCATTACAGAAACAGTTGCATGATTGGTTTGCAGAAAAACTCCATTGTTATTAATCCAATCCTTTGATGGCAAATCTTTCATCCACCAATGAGAACTTCCGCAATGATTAAGTACCATATCCATCACCATTTTCATGCCTTTGTCATGGGTGGATTTAGTCAATTCTCTAAATTCTTCATTACTTCCAAACCGAGGATCAGATTGGTAAAAATCAGTTATTGCATAACCATGATAAGAACCTCCCCTCATTCTGTTTTCCTGAATTGGATTTAACCAAACCGTAGTCATTCCTAAATCTTTGATATAATCAAGCTTTTCGCTTACCCCCTGATAATCTCCGCCATGACGGGCATTTGGGCTATTTCGATTAATTAAAACACTATCCAGGTTGTCATTAGATGGATTGCCGTTTGCAAACCTATCGGGAGTAATCAGGTACAACACATCAGAAGCATCAAATCCCAAAGCGCCACTTTTATCGGTTCTATTTTTAAGGGGATAAGAATAAACAAACTTTTCACCCCCATTACTAAAAGTTATTGGCAGGTTTCCCGCCTTTGCGTTTTTACCTACGTTAACATAAAGGAACAAATAGTTTGGATTTTCAACAGTTGCAGCTTCCCTCAAGGAAACCCCAGGATAATTTAGGGTGACCTTCGATTTCCCGATACCCGGACCATAAACCAAAATCTGAAATTCAGATTTTTTCATCCCAGTCCACCAGTTTGCCGGTTCTACTCGAGAAACGGTAATTGCCGCCAGGGCACCACCAACCTGGAATAAGATTAAAACAAGCAGTAGATAAATTATTTTTTTGTACATAACAGATTTGATTTTGAACTGAACTTAATTTTTTAATACGAGGTATTGAAACGGTTCTAAACTGATTTGATTAGAAAGATTGGTTTTGTTTTTGGTAAAGGCATCTTCCCATTTAGAATTTGATAAGTCTGCAGGCAATGAAAATGTAGAAGCCTTAGCTCGAAGATTGGAAAGCACTAAAACTTTTTTTCCTCCCAGCTCTTTTGTAAAAACGCAAATATCATCGTTACTATATGATTTTATCGTACCTCTTCTAACCACCTCACTTTGATTGCGAAAGGCAATTATTTTTTTGTATTCCTGAGTTACCTGTTGATTAGAAACGCTCAATGTCCAGTCGATTTTCCTGCCGGTAAAAGGAAAGCTTAACCTGTACGGTGTTGCTACTTCCTGACCGTTGTAAACCATCGGAATACCCTTTCCATAGGCAATCACGGCAAATGCAGCCATTGATCCTTTTTGTCCGCCAAACAAATCTAACGGGGTACCATCCGAACTATTAACATCATGATTGGTTAGATACCTTACTACAGCCTGTCCTTCGGCAGCGCCACTAAACTCCCGCTCGTTTAAAGCATCAATAGAGGTAACTGATTTGTTTTTCGCATAGATATTTTTGAGATTTCCGAAATAACTGAAACCAAATGTATAGTCAAACCCAGCGCTAAAGTATTTAGAACTCCCTCCCTCAGCAAGCATGAGTAATTTATGCGATTTAATTGTTTTAAGGCTATCATTTACCTGCTTCCAAAAATCAAGAGGTGGTCCGTCTGCATAATCACATCTAAAGCCGTCAATATTTGCCTTATAAACCCATGATTTCATCGACTGTATAAGCGTTTGCCTCAACTCAGGATTTTTAAAATTTAATTGCGCAACATCTTTCCAGGTTTCCGGATATTTAATATTTCCGGTGCTGTCTTGTACATACCAATCCTTTTTCGATATCCAGGGATGATCCCAAGAGGTATGGTTGGCAACGATATCCAGCATAACCGCAATTTTTCGTTTGTGTGCACCATCAACCAAATCTCTCAAATCGTTGAGCGTTCCAAATTCCTCTCCTACTTCATCATAGTTTTGGGTTGCATAAGGTGAATTTGCAGACTTAAGTTTGCCAATTGGATAAATGGGCATTAAATAAATCACATTTACACCTAGGGCTTTTATTGAATCCAATCTTGCGGTAACGCCTGCAAAATCACCCTTTTCGCTAAACGATCGAGTATTTACCTGGTAAAGAGTTACGTCACGCCGATCAGGCACCCTGCTATATGGTGTTCCATATTGTTGGGGATATTTAAAATTTTGCTGCGCAACGGCCTCTTCTGTAGTAAAGTGACATACCAATATTTGTATTGCGAGGAAAGAAAATATTTTATTCATTTTCATATTCTTAAATTGAGGATTACCGTGCTAAGTCTGTAAAAAATTTAGCAGCTCAAAAAGAAAATTAAATTGTCTTTTTGAGCATGCAAGTGAATTTAGGTTAATAACCTGGGTTTTGTTTCAAATTTGGATTTGCATTCATTGCTGCAGTTGGGATTGGGAAAAGCTGCCAGTGCGCATCTACTGCAGGAACTAAGCCATGGCCAAGGGTAAAGGTGCCAAATCTTATCATATCCTGTCGGCGGTGACCTTCCCAGTTTAATTCAAAACCTCGTTCATCATAAATTTGCTCCAGAGTTGGGTTTGCTGCCAGTGGGGCAAGTCCTGCCCTTACCCTTACCTGATCGATAAAAGGTTTGGCTGCCGAAGCATTCCCAAGTCGCAAATTACATTCTGCTATCATCAACAGAATATCTGCATAACGGTAAATAGGGAAATCATTTGAACTACCACTACCATCATTTGGGGCAACAGGATAAAACTTTACATTTCTAACCCCAGCAGTAACCCCTGCACCAGGATTAATCAATGAGGTTACTGCTGGCGTATAAGTTACGCCGCCAGGTTGCGGACCAATTAAAAACTGTTTGATTCGGATATCATTCGATGCATATTTATTATAGGTTTCCTCTGGAACGATTGTTCCGTTCCAGCCCGAAAAGCCAAACATAGCAAGACCATTTGGCCCGTTAACACTTCTTAAAGCGAGTACATTATTTCCAATTACATTTCTTTTCAACCAAATCGCTAAAATGGTTTCATCATCTGGACATACATCTCCAAAAAGTTCGTAATAGCGGTTTCCAAGCGGACTGGAAGCATTGGCAGTGCCCGGATGAAGTGTATATCCTCCTGTAGCTACTTTAGTGCAGGCAGCTAAACACTCTGCCCATTTAGGCGTTCCGGTATACACACCCGCATTTAAGTACATTTTTGCAAGAAATGTATATGCTGCCCATTTGTTAAAGCGTCCGTAAAAAACACCGCCTTTAGTTTCTGGAAGTAAATCAGCATTCGCCGTAATCTCCCCAACAATCCAATTGAATATTTGCGTTCGGGTTTGGGTTTTTAACTGGGCTGTTGTAATGTTATTATCCGTATAAAATGGAACATCTCCAAAATCATCAATCAATAAATAGTAGAACCAGGCTCTGAGTATTTTTACCTCAGAAACCTTGGCAGCTGGTGCATTTGCTTTTACTAATTGATCAACCGCCAGATTTGCTAAGTAAATAGAATTATAGCAGGCATTCCAGGTGGTATTGATTTGACCAAGTGTAGGTGTCCATGTACGGGTGTATAAATAAGCATTTTCTGGCCCCCAGTCTCCACTCACCCGGTGCGGTACAACCTGTTCATCAGTACACATGTTGTTGGTGTCGTAATATCCGTTATCTCCCCCACCGAACTGAGGCATACGGGCATATACGCTGGCTAGCGCAATATCTGGTCCTTTGGGATCTGCATAAAACTGATCTGCAGTGTACTTGTCATAAACATTTTCATCAACCTTGGTGCAACCTTGCACGCAAAGCCCTGTAGTTAGTATATATAAAATTAGCTTTTTCATGATTTTTTATTTTAAGATAATGTTCAGCCCTAACGCAAAATTTCTAACCCTTGGGTAAATCCCGTTATCTCCGCCAGTTTGCTCAGGATCGATTCCGGAGTATTTAGTAATTAGCCACAAATTTTGACCGGTAAGAGAAAAGCGCAATGCACTGATGTGTTTCGATTTTGCTGTCGGAATTCTATAGCCCAGATTCACATTTTCAAGGCGAATGAATTTACCATCTTCAAGCCAATAATCAGACGCTAGTGGAAAAGCAGAGGTAAACATATTGTCGGTTATTGCACTGGCAAGCAAATTGGATTTACCTAAATTTTCGAGAAAGCTTAAGTTAGAACGCAGCGTATTAAAGAGTTTGTTGCCGCCCGAACCGCGAACCATTAACGAGGCATCGAAGTTTTTGTAGCTAAAACTTGGTGTAAAAGCAAAATTATACTTAGGTTGCGCCTGTCCTGCAAATATTCTATCAGGGCTGGTTGCACCAGCATCAATTCTTCCGTTACCATCCTGATCAACAATTGTTTCTGCACCATTTGCGCCTACACCTAAGTGCTGAAGGATGTAAAATGAACCGATCGGCTGACCCACAACCAAATAGGCATTCTGTCCTCCATAACCAACGTTGTTCGTGATAAGGGGTACGCCGTTAAGTGAGCCACTCAGGTTTAAAACTTTCGAATCCATTAGGGTAACATTTCCACCCAAACTCAAACGGGTTGAGCCATTATTTATAAGATCATAACTCAAAGCCATTTCAACTCCCCTTCCCTGAATAGAGGGCACTGAAAAAGTCCACCCATAAAATTGTTTAAAAAAGGGAGTTAGAAACTATGTTTTCTGCTCCCTTTTTTGTATTTTAATGGTGTATTAAAACACTCTT
>NZ_JBHSBY010000029.1:0-47633 GCF_042650905.1 Pedobacter jamesrossensis
GTTGTCAAGAGATACTATTTCAACAAACCGCTGTATACCGAACGGTACGTACAGTGGTGTGAGAGGACAGATAGGGAACTAATCCCTATCTTCCTACTCGATTTTTAAAGCTCAGTTAAATATACTTTAACCACCATTCTTCGTGTGTAGCTTTGTATTTTTTAAACCATTTACAAGGATAATAAAGCACTGCTACTACAAACAACCAGATTAAATAAACTATCCATAAATCGTAACCAAAATTTGCTGGTCGAAAAAAGAAAGGAACTTGCACAATTTGTTTGGTTGTATTTCCCTCTAAAAAGAAAAGAAAAATTAGAAAGGTATGCAAAAGATAGAAATGGATAACATAATAAAAGAAAGGAACGCTTCCGTATACAGAAAGTACCTTGCTTAATTTATTCTGCACATTTTCTGATATGGATAAAATTAGTAATGCAACTCCAATTGTAAGGCATGTATATTCTAAAGATGGTGGGTATTTACTCACATTCATAAACGAAAGTAAATTTTTAAAAACATCGTGATATTCTTTTCTTGGCACCGGGTCGCCATAAAGGCTAAGCAAACGTAAGGCAATAAAACAAACCATTGCTAAAGCTCCGAAATTTATCAGATTTCGATATCGTGTAGTTTGATTAAAATCTCTAGCAAACCATTTACCTGCCGCATAACCCAAAAACATAATGCCTGTCCACGGTAAAATGGTATAAAACACGCCAACTAAATGGTTGCTTCCTATTGGAACAACGGTGCCAGAGGCTGTAAAAAATATTTTCAGCAATAATCCAACCGTCTCATTTTTTGGGGCAGGGAAGACGTCAAAAATATTATGGCCAACTACGATTAGTGTCCCGATGATTAAAACCAGTTTGTAAGAAATTCTACTAAATAATGCTAATAGAATCATACTGCAACCAATTGCCCATATAACTTGTAGAATTACAAAGTTGTATGTTGGGTTAAATGTAAGTCCGAATGTAATAATTAAAATTTCGACGATTACCAGCCAAATACCTCTTTTTAATAGAAATAAACTTGCTTTAGCAGGTGTTTTGTTTTTGGCAGAAAGGTAAGCTGATAAACCAGATAGAAACACGAAAGTTGGTGCACAAAAATGAGTTATCCATCTGGTGAAAAATAAAATGCCTGTTGTGGTTTCAGGATTGAGAGGGTCTCCCGTCATGGCAGCAATATGAAAAAAATCACGTGTATGATCTAGTGCCATAATTATCATGACTAGCCCACGTAATATATCAATTGAAAGTATGCGCTTTGATAAAAGCTTTTGGTCAGCATTCATTTGTTTAGGATAATTTAGAATTCTTTTCAGAACTTAATCTGCTTATAAATTCATTTGCTTTATAAGTGTTTTTGGTGCACGTTTTTGCCAGGCTTCAAATAAAAGTTGTTTAAGTTCTTCGGGTTCCACACGATCCAAACTTACGAGCATGTATTTGTAATTTTTGTAATGAGGGGTAATGAAATAAGTTTCAGGAGCTTTGTTCATCCAAAAATCTCTGTCTTCATTATATAAAACCAGATTTTTACAATCCTCATTAATTCTGGCAAAAATCTTTTTATTTACATAAAAGGCAGGTGTTTCAAAACAAATCTTTTCTGTAACAGATGGTAAAGCCATTACGATTTGTCTAATAAACTCTAAAGCCTGATAGGTAGCCTCATTGAAATGAATCATAATAAATAGATATCTCTAATTTAGTTGATATTAGTTTTAATTCAATAAAGAAGTTAAGCTATGCGTAAAGTGTTGTAATCAAATGTGTTGCGTAAATATTTTCGGGGTTTTTATTTAAAGTTACAAAATTTTAGATTATTTGAAAGTGTTTTTGAAGCGTTAAAAATTGAACTACATTTACGAGTTAGCTATAGTTGAAAATATCTTTGTATATCTTTTATAATTGCTGAAATATTATCAGTTACAAACTTATTTTTATTTAGGAAAGAACTTTTGTAGTATATTGAATATGGAAGAAGAAAAACGATTTAGGAATAGATTAATTGGTGTTTTTGATTTTGATCTTCATAATTATTTAATATATATTTGCTTTAGTTCTAACCAAATAATACGATATTAATTATAGCATCATCAAAATTTATCGTTTTCGAATATGTTTTCAAAACATTTCTAATTTGAAAAAGAACATTAACCTGAACTAAATATAACACACAAAATAATTATGAAACGAAGAACTTTTATTCAAAAAACGAGCCTTTTAGGTGCCGGAGTAGTGGCTTCAAAATTTTCATTTGCGGCTGATTTAGCACCTGAATTTCCTGTTGTGAGAGTTGCCGAAGGTAAAAGACATTTTAAAAGTAAAGCAGTTGATGAGGCAATTAAAACTTTTCAGGCAAATGTTAAAAATCCTGAATTAAATTGGCTTTTCGAAAATTGCTTTCCTAATACTTTAGATACCACTGTTTATCATTCTGATAAAAATGGACGCCCTGATACTTATGTTATTACTGGCGATATCGACGCAATGTGGTTACGTGACAGTTCAGCACAGGTTTGGCCATATTTACAGTTTGTAAATGAAGATGCCCCATTAAAAAAATTAATTGCTGGTGTTATTATACATCAAACACAATGCGTTTTAAAAGATCCATATGCCAATGCTTTTTATGGTGATTCAAATAAAGTTGGCGAGTGGAAAACTGATAAAACATCTATGCAAGCTGGCGTACACGAAAGAAAATGGGAAATAGATTCTTTATGTTATCCAATTAGATTGGCATATCATTATTGGAAAAAAACAAATGATAAAACCCCTTTTGATGCCGATTGGAAAAAAGGAATTGAAGCTACTTTAAAAACATTTAAAGAGCAGCAACGTAAAACAACCAAAGGGCCATATCATTTTCAGAGGGAAACTACCCAGCCAACCGATAGTTTACCAATGGCTGGTTATGGCTTTCCGGTAAACCCAGTTGGGTTAATTTGTTCGGCATTTCGCCCTAGTGATGATGCAACAATATTTCCATTTTTAATTCCATCTAACTTTTTTGCAGTTACAAGTCTTAAACAAGCTGCTGAAATGATAAAGGCATTGCAGCCTGATACTACCTTAGAAAGCAGTTTGTTAAATCTGGCCGATGAGGTTGATGCAGCCATTCAAAAACATGCAATCGTAAACCATCCGAAATACGGCAAAATTTATGCTTTTGAGGTTGATGGTTTTGGAAGTTCTTATTTAATGGATGATTCTAATGTACCGAGTTTATTAGCCTTACCTTACTTAGGTTCTGTTAAACTTGATGACCCGATTTATCAGAATACAAGAAAATTTGCACTTTCATTAGATAATCCATATTTCTTTAAAGGTACTGCTGCAGAAGGAATAGGTGGACCTCATGCTGGTCAGGATATGATTTGGCCAATGAGTATTACCATGAGGGCTTTAACCTCGAAAGATGATAAAGAAATTAAAATGTGCATAGAAACTTTGCAGAAAACACATGCAGGAAAAGGATTTATGCATGAATCGTTTAATAAGAACGACCCTTCTAAATTTACTAGAGCATGGTTTGCATGGTCTAATACCTTATTTGGAGAGTTAATTTGGCGAACTTACCATGAGCGACCAGCGTTGTTAAAAGCTTAAATAAACAGCCCCAAATAGTTTCTAACTTTTTGGGGCTATTTATTTTCAAACAAAACCTAAGCTTGCAAATCTGCCATAACAGCCTTAATCTTATCGCCTAATTCTCCATTCACTTTCTCGAAATCTTTTCTATCTGCTAAAGGTGCATTCACGCTACAATAGAATTTAATTTTAGGTTCAGTACCACTCGGACGAGCAGAAACGATACTTCCATCTTCTGTGTTGAATTGTAAAACATCAGATGCCGGATAATCTAATTTTGTTACTTTTCCAGTAGCTAAATCAGTTTCCTGGCTTAATTCGTAATCTTTTAATACAGCAACTTTAGAACCTCCTAATGATGCAGGCGGGTTGTTTCTGAATTTCTCCATCATGGCTTTAATTTCTTCAGCGCCAGATTTACCTTTTTTCGTTAAAGAAACTAAGTCTTCTTTGTACAAACCGTATTCAACATACATATCTAATAAGGCGTTGTATAAACTTGCACCTTTGTCTTTATAGTAAGCCGTCATTTCAGAAATGAAAGCAGCAGAAACAACAGCATCTTTATCACGAACTAAATCGCCAATTAAATAACCATAACTTTCTTCTCCACCAGCAATAAAAGTTTTTTCGCCTTGCAATTTTGTAATTATCTGGCCAATCCATTTAAAGCCAGTCAAAGTATTAAAGTATTCAACGTTTTTAGCATCGCAAATTGCTTTAATTAAACTTGTAGTTACAATGGTAGAAACAACAAATTCTTTACCGGTCAATTTGCCTTTTTCTTCCCAAGCCGAAACAACATAATTAATTAATAAACTTCCTGTTTGGTTACCATTAAGTAAAACCCATTCGCCACTATTATCTTTCACGGCAATACCTACACGGTCAGCATCAGGGTCGGTAGCTAAAACCAAATCAGCATCAATTTCTTTTGCTTTATTAATAGCTAACGTTAAAGCATCTTTTTCTTCCGGATTTGGATAAATAACCGTTGGGAAATTTCCATCAGGCTTACTTTGCTCTTCAACAACCGTAACATTGGTAAAACCGAATTGCGCTAAGGCTTTTGGTACCAAAGTAATTCCAGTTCCGTGGATAGGAGAATAAACAATTTTTAAATCGTGTTGTCTTTTAATTGCATCAGGAGAAATAGAAAGTGCGGTAATTCCATCCAAATACAATTTATCTACATCTTCGCCAATCAATTCCACGTTTGCATCAACTCTGTCAAATTTCACATCATCAATGCTTTGAATTTTATTTACCTCATCGATAACCAATTTATCATCAGGAGAAGTAAATTGACCGCCATCTGCACCGTAAGCTTTGTAACCATTATATTCTTTAGGATTGTGAGATGCTGTTAACATTACACCACTTTTGCAGTTGAAATGACGAACAGCAAAAGATAATTCTGGAGTTGGTCTTAATTCTTTGAAGAAGTAAACATGAATTCCGTTTGCAGAGAAAACATCAGCAGTAATTTTCGCGAAATAATCAGAATTGTTTCTGCTATCATGTGCAATAGCTACACTAATTTTTTCGCCAGGATATTTGTTATTTAAATAGTTGGCTAAACCCTGTGTTGCGGTTCCTATAGTGTATTTATTGATGCGGTTTGAACCTGCACCCATAATTCCACGTAAACCACCAGTTCCAAACTCTAAACTTTTATAAAATGAATCGGTAAGTTCCGTTGTTGCATTTTGGTCGACAAGGGCTTGTATTTCTGCCTTAGTTTTTTCGTCGTAATTGCCGCTTAACCATTGGTTAATGGTAGCTTGTGTTGATTGGTCAATTGCTTGCATTGATCTTTATTTTAATTTAATATCTGGTGTTGAACAAAAAAATATGTCTGGAAGTTTGGTTGTAATCAAAATAAATTAAACTTTCCCAAATTTTATTTTGTTGGAGGTGTTGCTTTTAAGCTTGTTTTTCTTATTTTCACGCCCCGATACAATAATAAAGAAAATCCAGTATTAAAAATGAGACAAAACACATTTTTTTATAATCTGGTAAGCATAATGGAATTTGTGTTCTTTTTATTACAGCTAAAAAAATATTAATTAGATGAAACCATCATGGTTTTAAAACCACATAGTGGGATAAAAAACTGATGGCTTCAATCGCAGATGAAAACAAACTATAAACGGATGAAAATTTTAAAATTTGGGGGTACTTCAGTAGGTAGTCCCGAGCGCATGACGAAGTTGTTGGATATCATTAATCCAAATGAAGAGCAAATTGTAGTTCTATCAGCCGTGTCTGGTACTACAAATAGTTTAGTAGAAATTTCAAATTATTTTTTAGCTGGAGATAAGAAGAAGGGAAGCGAGTGCGTAGAAAATCTATATTCAAAATATAAAGACTTTGTTATTGAGCTTTTGCCAGCTGCTGATTTTCAGGAGATGGGGAATGAGGTAATTGATTATCATTTCAGCTTTTTGGCGGTTTTAACAAATGATATTTTTACTTCAATTGAAGAAAAAGTGGTGTTGGCGCAAGGCGAATTATTATCAACAACTTTGTATCATATCTATCTGAAGTCAATTGGTATTGAATCTGTTTTGTTGCCAGCGTTAGATTTTATGAAAACTGATGAGGATAACGAGCCAGATATTCCATTTACAACCAAACATTTAACACCACTATTAGAGGCAAATAAAGGAAATAAACTATTTATCACACAAGGATTTATTTGTCGCAATAGCTTTGGCGAAGTTGATAATTTACGTCGTGGCGGAAGTGATTACACCGCATCTTTATTAGGTGCCGCAATTTTAGCAGAAGAAGTTCAAATATGGACCGACATTGATGGAATGCATAATAACGATCCTCGAATTGTAAAAGGTACTAAGCCAATTGCACAATTATCTTTCGATGAAGCTGCTGAATTAGCTTATTTTGGAGCAAAGATTTTGCACCCACAATCTGTTTTTCCAGCGCAAAAATATAAAATCCCTGTTCGTTTATTAAATACCATGGAGCCAAGCGCAGCAGGTACTTTAATTACACACGATAGCGAAAAAGGAAAGATTAAATCTATCGCTGCGAAAGATGGTATTACGGCAATTCGTATTCAATCGAGCCGAATGTTGTTGGCTTACGGTTTCTTACGTCGTGTTTTCGAAGTTTTTGAGCGTTATAAAACGCCAATCGATATGATTACAACATCAGAAGTTGCAGTTTCGTTAACAATTGATGAAACTGGAAATCTTTCGAAAATTATTGAGGAATTAGAAAGTTTCGGAACGGTTGAAGTTGATACCGATCACAGCATTGTTTGCGTGGTGGGCGATTTCGGCTCTGAAAAACATGGGTTCGCAAGCAGAGTTTTAGAAGGGTTAAAACATATTCCAATTCGTATGATTTCTTACGGAGGAAGTAATTATAACGTTTCGCTATTAATTTTGAGCAAGTATAAAACAGAGGCTTTAAGAAGCCTGCACAATAGATTATTCGAATAGAAGGTAAAAAGCACCAATAATCACCAGCAATCCGATTAGGAAATGAAAAGCTAAAAAGCTTGATGGTAATAATTCATTTTTATATTTCTTATAAGAATTAAATAACCCTAAAGAAATAATAATTAAGATAAATATGGCTGCTACTATTTTCATTTTTTGATGAATAAAAGGAATAATACAATCACTAATAATACGATAAAGAATCGCATTTTTCCGTTGTATTGTTTTTGGGTAATTCTTCCATGCTTTAAATCGAGGTAATTACCTACATAAATAAGCCCAAAGAATAAAATTAAAATTATAATAAGGAATTTGAACATGTTCGCCGATAAAGATATATCAAAGTTTAATAATATAGAAACGCCTTTTTACTATTACGATACGGAATTATTGCAGAAAACTTTGCGCACTTGTGCCGACGCTGCTGCTCCATTTCAGTTCCATGTCCATTATGCGCTTAAAGCAAACTTCAATTCTGTTTTGCTTGAGCAAATTAAAACCATTGGTTTTGGTGCCGATTGTGTAAGTGCTGGTGAAGTAAGAAGAGCTGTTGAAGTTGGTTTTGACCATAAAAAAATCGTTTTTGCCGGAGTTGGTAAATCTGATAAGGAGATAAACGAGGCCTTAGATTTGGATATTTTCTGCTTTAATGTAGAATCTATTCAGGAGTTGGAAGTTTTAAATGAACTTGCTGCTGCAAAAGGTAAAATAGCTCAGGTGGCTATTCGTATTAACCCAAATGTAGATGCACATACACACCATAACATTACAACAGGTTTAGACGAAAATAAATTCGGTATCAATTCCTGGGATTTACCAGAATGTGCTGACACACTAAAAGCATCTAAAAACCTAAAGTTTATTGGAATTCACTTCCATATTGGTTCGCAAATTACCAATCTCGATGTTTACAAAAATCTTTGCGTTCGCGTAAACGAATTCAGCAAATGGTTTGAAGATAAAGGTTTCAGAATTGAGGTTTTAAATGTTGGTGGTGGTTTAGGTATCGATTATTATAGTCCTGATAATCAAATACCTGATTTCGATTCGTACTTTAAAATATTCAACGAATTTTTAGAAGTTAAAGCAGGACAGGAAGTTCATTTTGAATTAGGAAGGGCGCTTGTTGGTCAATCAGCATCGTTAATTACCCGTGCCTTATACATCAAAAATGGTAAGAAGAAAAACTTTGTTATTTTAGATGCAGGTATGACTGAGTTAATGCGTCCGGCATTGTACCAAGCTTACCATAAAATTGAAAACTTAACTCGTGGAAACGAAACCACAGTAAAATATGATATTGTGGGGCCAATTTGCGAAAGCACAGATTGTTTTGGTAAAGAAGTAGAGCAGCCAGAGTCTTTTAGAGGGGATATTTTTGCAATTCGTAGCGCAGGTGCTTATGGAGAAGTAATGGCTTCTAAATATAATTTGAGAGATGCAATAAGGTCTGTTTATAGTAACGAAATATAGATTTTTGTCTCATTGAGCTTGTCGAAATTTTTTAAAGTTCTTCGACAAGCTCAATGAGACAAGTTTTTTTATCTCCTTTTCGAGACCACAAACACAAATACACCTGCTACTAAAATTATACCACCTGCATAAGGCGGCCAATTAACAGACTTCTCTTTATCTGCCGATATTTGAATCGGACCAGCATCAACAATTTTTTCTTTTTTTGTGTAAGTGAAGCCAGTCCAAACCAGCATTGCAATTCCTATAAAGATTAATATTAGTCCTACTGTTTTATTCATGATTTTATCAATTGGTTAAAATCTAAACAGCAAGACTAAGTTTATGTTTTACTCATCAAAGAAATCGACTAAGCCGCCGATAAAATATTCTTCAATTCCTTCAGTAAACTCTTTAAAATCTTCTTCGGGAATATTAGTTTGTTTAAACTCTAAAGACGTTCCTGATTTATCAGCGTGAAGTTTAATCGTAACAATCGATGGTTCACCATCTTCGCCGAAATACCATTGTTGAACAATTTTCTTGTTGGTTTCAAATTCTATGTTTTTACCAACAATATCGCCATCCCAGAACGAAAACTCTGTATCAGGTTTTTCTTCAAATTCAACTTCAGCACCAGTCCAAAGTTTTATGCTAATGTCTTTTGTAAGTGCTAAATAAACTTCTTCAGGTGTAGCGCTTATGTAAGTATATTTTTTATAATCCATTCTGGAACATGATTTTTAGGATTTAAGGATTTTCAAGATTATAGTTCAAGAAAATCAAATCCGATTAATAATTTATTGAAATTTAAAATTTTTAGGAAAAGATTTTTTGAAAACTTATTGCTTAGATTTTAAAATTTCCTTAATCCTGTTTTTTTTTATTTAATCCTGTTCTATACTTATTTATTGCAGGATTATAAATCTTTTTAAACTGAAGACTTGTTGCTCCAAAATTAATTAATAATCCGATATTGAAATCATAACCAACAACATAATTTTTCGCTTGTGCTAAATGATTGTTTTCTAAATTTATGCAAGCTTTAATTTCTACTGTTACTAATTCTTCTACTACGAAATCTGCCCTTCTTTTTCCTACAATAGCGCCATCGTAAAAGATTTCTTGTTCAACCTCTCTTTTAAATTTTATATTCGCCTTATTCAGTTCAATTGCCAAGCAACGCTGATAAATTACTTCCTGAAATCCGTTACCTAAAATATTATGCACTTTCATAGCGCATCCATTTATTCTGTAAGTTAAATCTTCAATATCCATAATAATAAATTAATGGAATGAAAACTACAACAACAGGGAGAAGGATTAAATAGATTTAAGGACTTTCAAGGTTATAGTTTCAGAAATCTAAACTATATGCAAAATTTCATTTTTTACTTTAAAACTATGAATAATCTTGAAAGCTTGGTATTGTAATTTACTTTAAAAACTTATCATGCAAATCCTTAAATCCTGAAAAATCCTGGTCTTATTTAAAAGCATTCAATCCAGTAACATCCATCCCGGTAATTAACAAATGAATATCATGTGTACCCTCGTAAGTTACTACCGATTCTAAATTCATCATGTGGCGCATGATTGAATACTCACCTGTAATTCCCATTCCACCTAACATTTGGCGAGCATTTCTGGCAATATCTAAAGCAATTTCAACGCTGTTTCTTTTTGCCATAGAAATTTGCTCTGCAGTTGCACGGTTTTCACTCTTAAGCATGCCTAAACGCCAAACTAAAAGCTGACCTTTTGTAATTTCAGTTACCATTTCAGCTAATTTCTTTTGCTGTAATTGAAATCCACCAATAGGTTTTCCAAATTGAATTCTTTCTTTAGAATAACGAAGCGCTGTATCATAACAATCCATCGCAGCGCCTAAAGCACCCCATGCAATGCCATAACGAGCTTGATTTAAGCATCCCAACGGACCTTTCAAACCAGTAATTTCTGGGAAAACATTTTCTTTAGGAATCTGAACATTATCAAAAACCAGCTCTCCGGTTGCTGAAGCTCTTAAGCTCCATTTATTGTGTGTTTCTGGTGTAGAAAACCCTTCCATGCCACGTTCAACAACCATTCCTCTAATTTTTCCCGATTCATCTTTTGCCCAAACAACGGCAATGTCAGCAAAAGGAGCATTGCTAATCCACATTTTGGCGCCATTTAAAATGTAATGCGAACCCGCATCTTTTATATTTGTAACCATTCCACCAGGATTTGAACCATGGTCTGGCTCAGTTAATCCGAAACAGCCCATCATCTCGCCACTGGCTAACTTTGGTAAATATTTTTTACGTTGCTCCTCAGTGCCATAAGCATAAATTGGATACATTACTAAAGAACCTTGAACCGATGCCGTAGAACGAATTCCCGAATCGCCACGCTCAATTTCTTGCATTAAAATACCATAAGCTGTATAATCTAAACCAGCTCCACCATATTCAACAGGGATTGTCGGCCCGAAAGCGCCAATATCAGCTAAGCCTTTTATTAAATGCTTCGGGAATTCTGCTTTTTGGGCATAATCTTCAATAATTGGACTCACTTCTTTTTTTACCCATTCTCTGGCAGTTGCTCGGATTAATTTATGTTCATCCGTTAGCAATTCGTCTAACAAATAATAGTCTGGTGCCTCGTATAAGTCTTTTCTTGTTGATTTGCTCATTGTTTAATCTAATTTGGTTTCGAACAAGTGTTCATTTCAAAGGTAACAATTTACAACAATGGGCTTTGTATTCATGAATAAAAATTTAATTTTACAGCATACAAAACATTGATGAGCCATTTTAAACAAACAGTAGCCCTTAAAGATGTAAAATGCTTTGCATTGCACGGTTATTATCCTGAAGAGCAATTGATTGGTAATCATTTTGTTATCGATTTAACAACTGAATTTACGCCAACTAACTTTGAAGATGAGCTTTCTCAAACAGTTAATTATGAAGATTTGAATGTTATTATCTTAAATGAAATGAAAAACACTCAAAAACTTTTAGAAACGGTATTAAAAAATATTATTTCTAAGGTGATGGAGCTTTATCCCTTTGTTGAAAAAATTGAAGTGAGTATTAAAAAACTTAATCCCCCAATGCCAGGGCAAATTGGCCATTCTTTTGTTAAACTAACCCATATATCACCTAAATAAAATGAACTTTGCAAAGATAACTTCTGAGATTTTAGAAGAAATTAAATCAGCCATAGGCGAAGAAAAAGTATTTACAGATGCCGAAAGTCTGGATAATTATAGTCATGATGAAACAGAAGATTTGCGTTTTCAACCCGAGGTTGTAGTTAAACCAACTACACCAGAAGAAATTTCTGCACTATTAAAAATTTGTAATCAATATAATGTACCAGTTACTCCTCGTGGAGGCGGAACGGGTTTAAGTGGTGCTGCTTTACCAATTTATGGCGGTGTTTCTTTATCGATGGAAAAATTTAAAGCTATTTTGGATATTGATACCGAAAATTTACAAGCTACAGTTGAGCCTGGAGTTATTACAGAGGTTTTTATTGATACTGTTGCCGAAAAAGGTTTGCTTTATCCAGTTGACCCAAGTAGTAAAGGTTCTTGTTTTATTGGCGGTAACGTTGCGCATGGTTCTGGTGGGCCAAGAGTAGTAAAATATGGTACTATTCGCGAATATATTTTAAATCTGGAAGTTGTTTTGCCTAACGGCGATATCATTTGGACTGGAGCAAACACATTAAAATATGCATCAGGATATAATTTAACACAGTTGATGATTGGTTCGGAGGGAACTTTGGGCGTGGTGACTAAAATTGTAACTAAACTTTTGCCAAAACCAACTCAATCAGTTTTAATGATGGGTTCTTTTGCTACAAATGAAGATGCTTGTGCGGCTGTTTCAGCTATTTTTAGAGCAGGGGTAACGCCATCAGCATTAGAGTTTATGGAAAGAAAAGGAGTGGAGTGGGTAATCAAATTTGATGATATTAAATTTGATCTGAAGGATAACGTTGCTGCTTTGCTAATGATTGAATTCGACGGTGATGATTTGGATGACATCTTCAAAAATTGCGAAAAAACAAATATTGTTTTAGAAGAGCATAATTGTTCTGAAGTGCTTTTTGCAGATAGCGCACAACAAAAAGAAGAGCTTTGGCGAATGCGTAGAACGATGGCTGAATCGGTAAAATCTAATTCGGTTTACAAGGAAGAAGATACGGTTGTTCCTCGTGCAGCTTTACCAAAATTAATAAATGGAATAAAAGAAATTGGTGCTAAATATGGTTTTGAAAGTGTTTGCTATGGTCATGCTGGTGATGGAAATTTACATGTAAACATTATCAAAGCTGGAATGAGTGACGAAGATTGGAAGAATAAGTTAAAGTTTGGTATTAAAGAAATCTTTGAATTAACAACTGCATTAGGTGGTACTTTATCTGGCGAACATGGAATTGGTTTGGTTCAGAAAGAATATATGCCAATTAAATATTCTGAGATACATTTGAATTTAATGCGAGGCATCAAGCAAGTTTTCGATCCAAATGGGATTTTAAACCCAGGGAAAATAATGCCGAACCCCCCAACCCCCTAAAGGAGGAGTTGCCTTTCTTTCGCCCATGCAAGGTTTCGAATTGGTTTCAAAGAATTTTTAACTATCCGTTTTACTTGATAGACTTCGCTTAGCCAACTTGTATGGAGTTCCCCCTTCAGGGGGTTATGGGGCTAATTGCTCAAATCCAGCCATTTTCTGCTTTTCAGCAGCCGGAATTGCAGTTGGTCTCTTCGTTGCGTAATCTATGGCTATGCAAACCGTTTTGCCTTTGCTACAAATCACTTCTTCATTACCTTTCATTTTTACAATCTGGTAATCTAAATCAAAGCTGGTTTCTCCAATTCTTGATGTTTTAACGTGAATAGCGATTTTATCATTCATCACAATAGATTGAATATAATCTAGCTCCGCATGTGCGATCACAATTCCTGTTTGTTTCCAATCCCAATTTATAATTTCTTCCCAGTACTTTGTTCTGGCAATTTCTAAGTAAGTAAAGTAAACCGAATTGTTTACATGGCCCATCATATCAAAATCGATAAAGCGCAAATGAATATTCGTTTTGTAGTTGAATTTGTCGGAAAAACGTTGTATTTCTGACAATTTGTCTTTTGATTTGGATTTATTTTGCCAAAATGTCTTAAAAATCATAAATATTTGGTTTGGTATGTAAGTTGAATAAAGGTTAATATCAATTAAAAAAATAAAAAATTAGAGATATGACACTTGTAAATTTTAACAACAGAACTCGCAACACAGCTCCTTACTTTAACAATGTTTTTGATTCATTGTTTAGCGATGCAGTAACTAAAAATAAAATGGTTGATAAATCGCCAAACGTAAATATTTACGAAAATGAAACTGCTTATATTATTGAGTTGGCTGCACCAGGTTTAAAAAAAGAAGATTTTCAAATCAATTTAAAAAAAGACACTCTTTCTGTTTGGGCAGAAGTTAAAAAAGACGAAACTCAAGTAGTTAAAGATTTTACACGTAAAGAATTTGACTTTAGCTCATTTGCAAGGTCATTTAATTTACCAGATAAAGCTGATGGTGATAAAATTACAGCTGAATATAAAGATGGTATTTTAAATATCAACATCAGCAAAAAGAACGATGCTAAATTACAACACAAAGAGATTGTAGTATCATAATAAAAATATTCTCGAAAGAGGGTTTTTCATAATAGTTTAGTTTTAGGTAAAAGGTTATGAAGCTTGCATCAGCTGATTAGTGTGGTTGATTTAGTTGATAGCTGCTGCAGGTTTCATAATAGTTTAAGTTTAGGTTTATAAGGTTAGCATTGGATGATGCTAACCTTATTTTGTTTTTATGTATTTAGATTGATTTTAAGTTAGAATCTTAAAACCATGATAAGGTCATTTTTCGTACTTTTGCGGCATGGAAAGAGAAATTCTGGATACTAAACGTAAAGCTTTAAAAATAAACCTCGACCCACGAATTTACGGCACTTTTGCTGAGATTGGCGCAGGGCAAGAAGTTTCGCGAAATTTTTTTAACGCTGGTGCAGCATCTGGAACGGTAGCCAAAACCATGTCGGCTTATGATATGACTTTTAGTGATGCGATTTATGGAGCAGAAGCCAATGGAAGATATGTTAGTCAGAATAGGCTGCTACAAATGCTTGACCATGAATTTGGTTTACTCACGGAGCGTTTATCTGGCGAAAAATACGAAAGCCGTACTTTCTTCGCATTTGCAGATACCGTTACTACCCTAAATTACAAACGCAATAATGAGCCTCATGGCTGGGTTGGTCTCCGTTTTCAGAACGAGCCTGGGGGTTTACCAAATGAAATATTTTTCCATGTTCGTTTGCTGGATACAGATGTAAATATGCAGCAACGTGTTTTGGGTATAATTGGTGTAAATTTACTTTACGCAGCTTTTTACCACAACCAAGAACCAAAATTGATGGTTGAATCGCTTGCAGATAACCTGACCATTGGTTCTGTAGAAATCGATTTAATATCTGTTAAAGGTCCTGCGTTTCCCCAGGTTGATAATATCTTGCTTAATCTGTATATGATTATGAAAGATTTCTCTGCAGCTGCAATTTTTGATTCGGATGCTCATCCTCGTCAGGCTAAAGATCTGTTATACAAGAAAGATATTATGATTTTAAGAACCAAATACGGACAGAAATCATTGCCAAATTTTAACTTGTTTAATAAAGCTACTGACCAGTTTAAGCGTACTAACAAAGTTGATGACGGCAATCTTGCTGTTATGATCGAAGTTTTGTTAACCAATGTTTTAACAGATGGACAGGAAACTCCTGATGATATTGATTTAGAATCGGTTGCTAAAAGGGCACAAGAAATGTGCGATACAGGCAATATTGTAATCGTATCTAACTTTACCCGCCACAATCGTTTGGCAAAATATTTAGCCCGTTGTAAACCAAAAAGTGTTGGTTTAGCCACAAACATTAACAACTTAAAATTCGTATTTAATTCCTCAAACTTTAAAGGCGAAAATTATTCAGGACAGTTGTTGAGTTATGTAAATGATATGTTTAATACTAATGTTCGTTTATTTGCTTATCCATTTTTAGATAAAAAGACTAATCAGGTAATTAATACCTCAAATATGCCTATAACACCAGAGGCGAAACCGCTTTTTGATTTCCTTTTGATTAATGGTTATATTACTGATATTGAGGATTACGCAGAGAATGAAGTTAAAACAGTATAATTGAAATATCTAAATACTTCTCAAAATACTACCTGTTTTACTTACTTCTAGCATGTGATTAGCACCGCACTTTAAGGCGAAGTTATTTCGTTGATGCCCGACAGGAAAATCAAAAGCCACTGGATAATTATATTCGGCTATTTTTTCTAAAACAATATCGTAAATGGTTTTGCCAAATTCTTCTCCAACATCGTCTGGTTTAACTTTAAAGCCACCGATAATTAATCCTTTCAGGTGTTTGAGTTTATCACTCCGTTTTAAATTCCACAACATTCTATCGATGCTGTATAAATATTCGCCAGTATCTTCAATGAATAAAATTTTACCTTTTGTATCTAAATCAGAATTACTTCCTGCCAGCGTTTCAATGATACTTAAATTGCCGCCAACTAAAACTCCGTCAACTTTTCCTATTCGATTATTAATATTAATAGGAGCGGTGTAACCCATTTGTTCACCAATTAAAGCATTTTTTATAGATAGAATGGTTTCAATTTGTATAGGTTCTGCCGCGGCCCAATCACTTGGAAAGCTATTACACATTTTAGAATGAATGGATGCAATACCGTAATTCTTAGCCAAATGACAATGCAAAACGGTGATGTCACTAAAACCAATTATCCATTTTGGATTGCGTTTAAAAGTAGTAAAATCCAGTTTATCTATAATTCGTACAAAACCATAACCCCCACGAGCACACATAATGGCTTTAATATTTGGGTCATCGAGCATTTGCTGAAAATCAGTCAATCTTTCTTCATCAGTTCCACCGTAAGTAAAATCTCTTTTACCAATTGTTGCCCCGATTTTAACTTGAAAACCCCAACTTTGCATTTGTAAAACAGAGGGTTGAACTTGTTCTAAAGTAATATATCCTGCCGGACTCGTAATCCCAATCGTGTCGCCTTGCTTTAAATATCGAGGGATTTTGAATGATGAATTCTCGTTTTCTGTAGTATTTGCTAAACTTTTAAAAGCGGGTAAAATTGTTGCAGCAGCAATAAAAGAAGAAAGGAAGTATTTTCTATTCATCAAAAATCAAAATGATAGGTTATAAAGGCGAATATATGATTTAAAATTTTCGTAAAAAAGAAAAGGGATTTATATCCATAAATCCCTTTTTTAAACCAAACAAATTAATCTGTAAAAGATTAGTATAATGTGAATTATGTATAGATAACCGATAATGAAATAAAAAGTTTTAATTTTTTTTGTTTTTTTATGGTTTTTAGCATGTTGAACTAATAATTAGTCGTCATTTCGATTGGAGCGCAGCGAAACAGAGAAATCTTCGAACACTTCCCAAATCATTGGAATGTGTTAACCAGTATATTCTTCCAAAAATACACACTTCCAATTTCATAGATTTCTCCACTTCGAAATGACGGTTTAGGAAAATGGTAGCCAACTAAAAGTTAAGGCTATCCATCGCGGATAGCCTTTGCTAACAACAAAACAAATATAAGATAACCAAATCTTACCTGATTGAGCAGAATCAGGATAAGTGCCTATGAGAAACACTTAGCGGCCTAGTAGTGGATTCGAACCACTGTACGGAAGTTTATAAAACCTCAACCTTCCAATCGATCAACTGGCCATATTTAAACTGGTTTTAAAGCTAAAAAGTCTTTCAATTCATCAAAGTGTTCTTGATTAATCCTATCTTCATCAATAATTTTTTGCATTTCGATTTTCTCCGTTTTTAATGGATAAACTATATTTTGATATTCGTTAATGCTGGGGTATTGAAAATAGATGGACATAATTTTACCTTTTATTGTTTAACATATTCTTTAGATAATGATTAGTGTTGAGCAAATATATAAATAAGTATATAATCTATAGATTTAGTAGTTTTAATTATTTGATTTAAATTAATTTGTTGTAAATCAGTTAATTAATTTTTAAGTATAAGTTTGTGGAGTTGAAAAACAAGAAGAATTAAATAAACCTGATAGAAATGGTTTTGATTTTTTATCGAAAATAATGGATAGCAGGACTGAAGTATCTAAGAATTAGCGGCATTCATTTCCAAACCTTTCAATTCTATTTCTTAAAAGCTAATTATTTTGAGGATATTTGCATTTTCAAACATTAAAATTTAAGCAGTGTCTTTAGATAAATTAAAACTAAGCAAACCACTTGTAGCAGCAATGACTGATGCAGGATTTTTAACTCCAAAGGAAATCCAGGCAAAAACCATGTCGCGAATTTTAGGTGGCCAGGATGTTATAGCGGTAGGGCCAGAGGGGGCAGGAAAAACAACAACTTATGTTTTAGCTACCTTAATGAAGTTGAAATATGCTTTCGAAGAGGCGCCAAGAGCTTTAATTTTGGTTCCAGATGCAGATCATGTTGATCATGTTTTGGAACAGTTTAAGCTATTAAACCGCAATAATACCTTCAGGATTTTAGGAATTGATAGTCGTGGTGCGGTAGATACCCAAATGAACGAAATTACTGATGGTTGCGATATTATTGTTGCTGTGCCAGATAGAGCTCGTGCATTATATTTGAAATTGGCTCTAAATACCAATAAAATTCAATTATTTATTGTTGATAATGCCGAATTAATTATAAAAAAAGGTCTACAGCTTCCCGTTGTGGAGTTGGCGAAAAGTGCATACAAATCTCAGCACGTGGTTTTCACTGAGGTTATGCATGAGAAATTTAATCACATGGTTTCTCCTTTCATGAAAGATTCTACTGCAACGATTGAGGTTGATGAAATTGGCGAAAAACAAGCCGAAGTTTATCAACAAATGCTTTATCAGGTTCCGAATTTTAGAACTAAACTTAATTTGCTAACCTTATTAATGAGCGATGTTGAGTTTTTTGATAAGGTTGTGGTTTTCGTAAATACACGTTTAACGGCTCAAACGGTTTATAAAAACTTTAATCATACAAATGATGAAGAGTTTACAATTTACCGTTCGTTATTTTTTGATGATAAAGGTTACGATGATATTGAGGATTTTAAAGAAAATCCTAATTCGAGGGTTTTGATCGTTGCTAACGAAAATCTTGAAGATTTAGATATTACGGGAATTCCTTTTATTATTCATTTAGAATTACCAGAACAAAAAGAAACTTTAATTCAACGTATCGTTAAGCATGGCGATGAAGAAGTTGTTGCAATTACGTTCTCTACAGATATTGAACTAATTGAAGTGAAGAAAATTGAACAGGCTATTGGACAAAGAATGGATGTAATGGAACTTCCTGATGACTTGAAAATTGTTGACGCCGCATCGAAACCGAAGAAAAAGAAATCGGAAGAGGAGGAAGATAATTCAGAACGTGGGGCAGCATTTCATGAAAAGAAAGCAAGTAATTTAAAAAACTATAATTATAGTGCTGGTACAAAAGCTAAAATGACTTACAAGAACAAGAAAGGTCTGTCATAAATCAAAAATATTCATTGCGAATGTCCCACACTGATGGGAATATATCAACTATAAACTAAAAAAGGTTCTGATATTTATTTATCGGAACTTTTTTTTTACCATTATTTTAGATTATTGAGGGCTTCTGTTTACATGATTAAACATAATTGTGAAAAACTAAATTAAATCTGATTAGCAGGATAGATTGCTTCGTTCCTCGCAATGACGAAAGGTTTGTAAACCAAAAAAGGTTCTCAGAAATTAATCTGAGAACCTTTTTTATTAACCGTTATTTACGATTAGTAGATTGTAAATTCTACACGACGGTTTTCTTGACGACCAGTCGCTGTTTTGTTTGTAGAAATTGGTTGGTCAGGTCCGTAACCTGTAGCTTCAATCCTTGATGCATTTGCTCCTTGAGAAACTAAATAAGCTTTCACCGATTCAGCTCTGTCTTTAGATAAACGTAAGTTTAACTCTCTACCACCAGTGTTATCTGTGTGTCCAGCTAATTTTAAACTAAAGTTTTTCTCAACTAATAAAGATGCAACACGGTTTAAAGTAGTGTAAGATTTAGAACGAATTGTTGATTTACCTAAATCGAATTCTAAGTTAGAGATTGCATCTTTAACTACTTTACGGTCAGCCTCAGTTACAACAACTTTAGTTTCTTTGATAATCTCGCGTTGAACTTTAATTGGACAACCAGAACCATCAACTACAGTTCCTGAAGCTGTTCCCGGGCATTTGTCAAATTTGTTTGCAACACCATCGTTATCATCATCACCTAAATCTTTTGCATATTGTGCTCTATCTGCTGCTGCGTTTTGTTCTGCAGTAGATAATGCTCTTCTTAATTCTGCACTTTCTTCAGCACTTTGTTTGCGTAAATCTGCAACTGCGCTATAGTTTTGTAATTGAGAATTTTCTTTGTTACCCAAAGCGAACTCTAAACCAACGTGAGAGTAAGAGTATCTGCTACCATTGTAGGCACCTTTAACAGTTGGTGAAGATTTGATAAAGTTAATATCGTAACCTAAATCGATGTTGATTCCTTTAGATACACCAAATTTAAATCCTACTCCGGTAGGGATGTACCAACCTTCTCTATCCTGGAAAACCTGAGTTGCTCCAACTTGTGAATCAGATGACATGTAACCTGCACCCGCTTTAACGTAAGGAATTAGAACTGCATTTTCTGTGTTTAAGCTAAAGTTAGCAATGTTTAAAACCGCTGTTAACGATCCAGCCCAGTTAATACTGTTTTTTTGTTCAATGGTACTTGTAGTGTTTAATGTTTTCATTTCACCACGTAAAAAATCTGCTTGTAAACCTAAAGCTGGTAAAATTTGCTTTTTAATAAAAGCACCATAACCAATACTTTTAAATTCTTCTGCTTTAACGCTTCCGCCTCCTAAAAATGTGTTTTGGCTTAATATGCCTCCATGCGCACCAATGCTCCAGGTTCTTAAACTTTGCTTACCAAATCTACCAGATGTAGTAGGCGTTTCCTGAGCAAATAATTGTGTTGATAAGCCTATTAAGGCAACCAACATTGTTGATTTTGTAATTCTCGTATTCATTCTTTTTATTTTCTAAATAATAGTGACTTAACAGCTTTTTTGTAATACTGTTTGGGCACCGATAAGAAAAAATCTTGCCAAAATTTAAAATATGAACACAATTATCATATAATCAGAAGATTAAGGGGGCGAAAATATTTCACAAAAAAGTTACGTAACTAGCTAGATTCGATCAGATTTCGTAGGCTTTTCTATACAATGTAGAATTTTATCCCCGAAGAATTAAACTTTAGCAGTTGGATTTTTCTTGCCTATAGATAGTAATTCTATCGTTTTTTTTATTCTTGTTTCACGGGTTTTATCTTGCTTAGCTATCAATATCCAAAGAACATATTCTTTTTTATTGGAGTAAGAAAGACTATCGAAATAATTTAAGGCATTAGAGTTTAGAGATAATATTGCCGCTAAATCTTCTGGTATTTTAACGATTTTTTTTACCGGATCAATATAATCGCCGTATTCATTTGATTTAATTTGTTCGTTTCCTAATCCCGAATGTTTTACCTCTGAAGCTAATTTTAGTCTTAAACCCGTCCAGATTTCGTTTACTGCAGCCGATGCACATGGCGATAATTCGTAAACACTTAGCTCCTTCCAGGTTTTCATTAAATCCAAATCAGATGGGATTTTAGAAGATTTTTTAGGGTAAAAAACCCAGAATATTGTTTTTGTATTAATGGATTTTAGATTGCTTTCAATTTGAGTATTTAATTGAGCTTTAGTAATAGAAAATGTAATAAGCACATCGAATGCGGTATCCTCAGCATATTTTACGAAAATATCAGGTGGAATATCGCCAAAAATAGCGGCCGCATTTTCAGGTGCATCTACAACTTTAACCACACTATTTGCTTTTATCTGTAGTTTCTTTAAAAACAAATTTTCCATTTAATAAATGTTATAATCTCAATTTAGCAAAGAAATCCCAAAAAACGATACCAGCAGAAATGGTAATATTAAAGGAATGTTTCGTGCCAAACTGAGGGATTTCTATACATTCATCAATTTTTGCCATTACTTCATCGCTCACGCCATCAACTTCGTTACCGAATATTAGTGCATATTTTTTGTTTTGATCGGGTGTAAATGTATCTAACATTGTACTTTTTTCAGCCTGTTCAATTGCTACGATTTCGTATCCCTGTGCCCTTAACTCATCAACGGCACTTGTTGTATCTGAATAATGAACCCAATCTACAGATTGTGTAGCGCCTAAAGCTGTTTTTTCGATTTCGCGGTGTGGGGGTTGAGCTGTGATACCGCAAAGCACGACTTTTTCTAGCGCAAAACCATCAGCCGTTCTAAAGATAGAGCCAATGTTGTGCATACTTCTCACATTATCTAAAACAGCAATAACAGGAAGTTTTTCTTGTGCTTTAAAAGATTTTATATCAGCCCTGTTTAGCTCATCTAACTTTAATTTTTTCATTCTTATTAAAAATGCTGGTTCCAAACCGAATTGATTTAAAACCAGCATTGCTGTTTATTTAATTTTATAATTTTATCGGACCATTGCCAATCTCACTTACATATATTTCTGCCGGATAACCAATTTTGGCCACATAATAATCGGTTAAATGTTTGGCGAAATCTTCTTCGTAACCTTTTTCTAATAAAGCAATTGCACAACCACCAAAACCAGCTCCGGTCATACGAGCACCAATTACATGCTCATAATCTGAACAAAAATCTACCACAGCATCAAGTTCTTTTCCGCTAACTTCGTATAAGTCTTTTAACGATTGATGAGAAGCATACATTAATCTTCCAAATTCATTTAATTCTCCAGCATTTAAAGCTTTTGCCGCCAAGTGAACACGGTCGTTTTCTTTAACAACGTGTGTAGCACGATTTAAAATTACTTCATCCGTAATTACATGACTATGCAATGCAAATTTTTCAGCAGTTAACTCGCAAAGATTGTTTAGCTTAATTTCTTCGTTTAATAGTTTTAGTGCTGTTTGACATTCTTCTACACGCTCGTTATATTTAGAATCGGCAAGTTCGCGAGGTTTTTTAGTATTGATGATTGCTAAAACGTAATTTCCTAAATCAACGTCGACCATTTTATATTTTAGTGTTTCGCAATCTAAAACAATTGCTTTGCCTTTCTCGCCAAAGGCAACTGCAAACTGATCCATTATACCAGAGTTTAAACCAATAAAATCGTTTTCAACTCGCTTTGCAATTTTAACCAATTCAAGATTATCATAACCTAAATTAAAATAATGATTTAAAGCAAAGGCCGTAGCAATTTCAATTGAGGCAGAAGATGATAAGCCGGAACCAATAGGAATGTTTCCAAAATAGAGAAAATCCATTCCCGGAATTTCCTTACCATCTTTTAAAAACTCATTGATAACACCAATTGGATAATTTGCCCATAAACTGCCGTTTTTTTCGTGCTTAGTATTACTTTCAACTTCCGTTTGAGCCTCGAAGTTTAAGCTTTTAAATCTGAATTTATTATCTGTATTTGGAGCAAGTGCAAGCCAAGTTCCTAAGGTAATTGCGCATGGCATTACTAAACCGCCATTGTAATCGATATGTTCACCTATAAGGTTTACACGGCCCGGTGTAAAGTAAACGGCATCTGCATTTTTATGGTATTGCTCTGCAAATTTTTCTTCAAGTTTAATCTTCATTTGGTTGAAAATATTTAAATAATAGTATGTTTGTTTAGGAAATAAAAGCCCTAAGTTACAATTTATGAGCATTCAGCAAACATCTACAGGAAAATTTATTGATGGCGAAGAAATTATCGCCATAGAACTAAGCAATAGTAAAGGCACTTATGTCGAAATATTTAATTATGGCGCTATTATTAACCGTTTTGTAGTTAAAAATGCAAGAGGAGACATGCAAGATATAGTACTAGGTTTCGATGATATTGAACAATATTTTGACTCTGAGTATTTAGAAAATAATCCTCACATTGGTTCCGTTATTGGCCGTTATGCTAACAGAATTAAAGGTGGCGAATTTTCTATTGATGGAGAAAATTATCAACTAGCTAAAAATACTGGCACCGATAGCTTGCATGGCGGAATTGTGGGTTTCGACAAAAAGGTTTGGGATATTGTTGAAATTGGCGAAGACAATCAATCATTTGTAACGCTTGAATATGAAAGTGTTGACGGGGAGGAAGGTTTTCCGGGAAGTTTAATAGTGGATTTAACTTTCGAATTAACCGAAAATGATGAGCTTATTTTAACTTACGAAGCTGAAACAGATAAAGCGACCGCAATCAATTTAACCCATCATGGTTATTTTAATTTATCGCCAAAGGGTGGAAATATTGGAAAACATAAGCAACAAATTTTTGCTGATAATTACTTAGAGCAAGATGAAAATTATTGTGTTACCGGAAAATTAATTCCTGTAAAAGGTACAGCACTCGATTTTACTGAACTAAAAGAAATTTCAAAAGATTGGAATCCTGAGGAAGGGTACGACCAAACTTTTGTTCTGGATAAAACTTATGGCGATTTATCTCTGGCGAGCAAAACAATTGAGGATGAAAGCGGTTTAACATTAAGCGTTTACACTACAGAGCCAGTAGCACATTTATATACCTCGAAATATTTAAAGGTTAAAAATGGAAAGGGTGGAAGAGCTTATGGAGCTTATGATGCATTTTGTATCGAAACCCAACACCATCCAAATGCGATAAACATTGAGGAATTTCCATCTACAATATTACGCCCTGAGGATTTGTACACGCAAACAACAATTTTTAAAGTTTCACTAACCAAGTAATTATGTTTAGCATCGAAGAGATTAAAACCGCAGAATCTAAAATTAAAACAGGGGCAGATTTTCCTCGATTTATTAAGGAAATTAAAGATTTGGGCGTTATTCGAAACGATGTATATGTTGCAAATGGTTTATCTGTTTATTTTGGCGAAGAGGATTATTCGCTTCAGGCAAGCCAAGATGAATACCCTGCATTAATTATTAATAATGAATCTTCAGCAGAAAAACTACAACATGCGTTAAAAATTCATCAAAATGGGGAAACGGATTATATTACATTTTGTAAGCAAGCCGCTGATGCTGGCGTAGAAAAATGGGTGATTGATTTGAATGAAATGACCTGCATTTATCTGGATACCGAACAAAAGGAGCTTATTAAGGAAGAAATTTCATCGATATAAAAAAAACTGACACGAAAATCGTAGCAGTTTTTTTATACTCTCTCAAGTACCATTTTTATAGCTTTTTCTACAATTTTATCTGGTTCACTACTAAAGTTGAACTTCACTCTACTTGCTAAAATAGCGTTTACTGATAGTGCTTTATGTCCTAAAACTTTTGCTAAAGCATAAATTCCGGCGGTTTCCATTTCTAAATTTGTGATTCTATTTTCGTTACTTTTAAAAGTGTTAATTAGCCCAATAAAATCTGGAACTGCGTTTTTAGCTCTAACTTGTCTGCCTTGTGGAGCATAAAATCCTGGTGCAGTAATGGTAATTCCTTTTGCCATATCCTTACCAATCGTACTCAATAAATTATCATTGGCTGCTGTTAAATAAGGATTTATGTTTTTTAAATGCCCGAAGTGAATTTTTACATCATCAAGCAAACTTCTTTCATCGCCAGATAAATCATGAAGATAATAATTCATTAAAGCATCCATACCTAAACCGAAAGATGAAGCTAAAATTGTTCCCATCGGAATATCTGGCTGAACGGCACCAGAGGTTCCAACGCGTATTATATTTAACGAAGTAAGCTCTTTTTTTACTTCACGAGTTTCAAAATCAATATTTACTAAAGCATCCAGCTCGTTAAAAACGATATCAATATTATCGGTTCCAATACCCGTAGATAATACGGTAACACGCTTGCTACCAACAAAACCTGTATGGGTAATAAATTCACGTTTACCTTTTTTAAATTCTACGCTATCGAAGTACTTACTAACTTCTCCAACACGGTCTGGGTCGCCAACGGTTATTACAGTTTCAGCAATATCGCCTGGTAATAAGTTTAAATGATAAATACTACCATCGGGATTAATGATTAAATCGCTTTCTGCTATTTTCATGAGGTAATTAACTTTATTATGAAACCCTAAACAGCTTCATGTTTTTTGTTTAGTTAAATGGTTTGAAGATATTTTAATTTGATACCTTCAATTTTATCAAACTTACTTAAAACCTGATTTAATTGTGCCTTTCTTACCTCAAATTTTAATGTGCAATTAATATCGAAGTTTTGTGCTAACACATCCAGATTTTCGTCTTTAACAACCTTCATAACATAATTCATTTGCAGGTATTCGAAACGAATTTCATAAACATCGTTTACTGTTTTTGTAATGATATTCGATGCCTTAATGGCTTCAATGCTTGCGCTTTTATAAGCATTAATTAAACCTGGAACGCCAAGTAAAGTACCACCAAAATACCTAACCACAACCATTAGGATATTTGTTAAATCTTCTGATAAAAGGCAATTTAAAATGGGCCTGCCAGCTGTTCCAGATGGTTCTCCATCATCATTAACTCTAAAAACAGACCTATCTGGTGTTAAACGATATGCATAACAGAAATGCCTTGCTTTAGTGTGTTCTGCTCTTAAGTTATTGATTAGCGGTTTAACTTCTTCTTCTGAGCGGATAGGATAGGCGTAGCCTATAAATTTGCTTCCTTTATCTCTGAAAATGCCCTCGGCAGAACCATTTATGGTTTTGTAAGAATCATCGAACAACATTTAATTGAGATATGGTGATTAAAATAACAGCGCAAATTGCAAGCGCAATGCCAAAGTAATTAAGTTTTGTAAGTCGTTCTTTAAATACGATAATGCCTATTAAACTCCCAACTACAATTACGCCCAAATTCATCGCTGCAAACACTGTAGATGGATTTGAAGCTAAAGCTTTGTGGGCTTTTAGGTAAAAAAGAATGTTACCGAAATTAAATAAACCTAATATTAGGCCACAACCCACGTTTACTAATTGAAGTTTGATTTTCTTGGTGATCGTCATGATGATTACAATCGCCAGGGAAACAAAGAATGCAAGGCTAAAAACTGTAAATAGAGATGTTGTGTAAGGAAGTTCCTTATGTAATGCAATTTGCTTTAAAAGTACATCTATAACTCCAAAACCTACAAAAACCACTATCGGATAAATCCATTTATTAGATTCTGATTTGTTTTCTGATTTTCTTAAGAAAGTTAAAATTATAGCTAAAAAGCCTATTCCTAAGCCAATAAATTTTAGCTGATTAAAATCTTCTTTAAAAATAAAGTATGCAGCCAGAATTGGTATAAACAGAGATAAACGTTGCGCAATATCTGTTTTAACAATGCCCAAATTTTTAACCGAGGCTGCTAAAAATAAAAATATAGTTGGCAGAAGTATGGCTAACGATATATATATAGGCCAAGGTGCTTCTGCAGTAATTGCTTTAACATCGGGTTTAAAAAACAGAAAACATAATGCTAAAGCCGTTAAATAATTAAAAGTTACAGCTTGTATAATGCTGATTTTATATCTTTTTGCAAGCTTTAATAATATGGCAACCGTTACACTGCAAAAAACGCTTAAAATTATGTATATCATTTAGTTATATCGTTTTTGTAAATAGAGAGTTTATCGTTACCAATTTGATATTGTTCTGTTAAATTACCATTTACAACCGGAGATGGGATACCTTCAGTCCAACTACTCGTTGAAGTGAAAATTCTGGCTTCATCCCAAAGATTAGATTCTAGAAATTGTTTTAAAATATTTGCTCCACCTTCGATAATTACAGATTGAATATCCATTAAGTAAAGTTGGAAGGCAATTTTTTGAGGCAAATAGAATTGCATATCTTCCATTTGGATGTAATGAATATTATCAATCACATCTGTTTTTATTTCGTTAAAAATAATGGTTTTTGCTTCCTTATTAAATATGTGGTTGCTTTCTGGAACCTGAAGATTTTTATCGATAACTAACCGAATTGGATTTTTACCTGGCCATTCTCTACTTGTTAATTGTGGATTATCTATGATTGCTGTTTGCTTTCCGATAAGAATTGCATCTTCTTCAGTTCTCCATTGGTGTGCCAAACGCTTAGCTAATGTACCACTAATCCATTTCTGATGGCCATCGGTTGTTGCAAAATAACGATTTGCAGTTTCTGCCCACTTTAAAATTATAAATGGACGTTGTTGTTGAATTCTGGTGAAAAATCTTCTGTTGAAATATCTGCATTCATCATCTAAAACACCACTTATAACTTCAATTCCTGCATTTTTTAGCTTTTCAATTCCCTTACCATCAACTCCCGAAAAAGGGTCTCTGTTGCCAATAACAACCTTTTTTAACTGGTGCTTTACAAATAAATCTGCACAGGGGGGCGTTTTACCGAAGTGCGCACAAGGCTCTAAATTAACATAAGCTGTAGCTTGTTTTAGTAAGTTTTCGGCTTCATTTCCATGTTTTTCAAACACAGATTTTATAGCATTTGGCTCTGCATGTGCCTCACCAAATTTTTGATGATAACCCTCGCCAATGATTTTCCCTTCAACTACAATAACACAACCAACCATCGGATTTGGGTTTACATTTCCGATTGCGATCGCTGCTAATTCTAAACAACGTTTTATGTAAAATTCATCGCCCATAAGCGCAAAAGTAGTTAAATTATGACAAGGATAATTATCAATTTATTACTTTTGTAATCGATGAACATCAGAACCTTAGAAAAAGAATATATACAGAGTTTAAATCATTTTTACGATACCGACGAAGCAAAATCAATATTTAATGTAGCTATAATTAGTGTTTTAAAAATTACTAAAAGTGAAGCGCTTACGGGAAAGGATAAAGAACTTTTAATTAAAGATTCTAATAAACTCGCAAAAGTTTTAGACGAATTAAAAACAGGTAAACCTATTCAGCAAGTTTTAGGTGAAACTACATTTTATGGCTTACCATTTAAAATTAATGAGCATGTTTTAATTCCAAGACCCGAAACTGAAGAGCTTGTAGATTGGATAATTAAGGAAGTTAAGAATAAAAAAGAATCACTTTTAGATATTGGTACGGGTTCTGGTTGTATTCCAATTGCATTAAAAAAACATTTACATCACCTTGATATTTCTTCAATTGATATTTCTGCAGAAGCCTTAAAAATTGCTGCAGAAAATGCAAAGCTTAACAAGGTTGATATAAATCTTATAGAAGCCGACATATTAAATTATTCATCGGGTGAAAAGTATGATGTGATTGTGAGTAATCCGCCTTACATTAGAGAACTTGAAAAAGCGGAAATGCATGAAAATGTTCTCGCTCACGAACCTCATACTGCCTTATTCGTTAGTGATGAAAACCCTTTGGTATTTTATAATGCAATAGCCGATTTTGCTTTTAATAATCTTAATCCGAATGGATATTTATTCTTCGAAATTAACGAATATTTATGTTCGGAAACACTTGATATATTGATAGATAAGAGGTTTAAAAATATAGAGTTAAAGAAAGATATACAAGGTAAAGACAGAATGATTATGGCAAGAACTAATCCTTAAGAACGAGGATGGAATTGAGTAATTACGTCTCTTAAAAAATCTCTATCTATGTGCGTATAAATTTCTGTTGTCGTGATGCTCGAATGCCCTAACATTTCTTGTATGGCTCTTAAATCTGCTCCGCCTTCTATTAAATGCGTTGCAAAAGAATGCCTCAAAGTGTGCGGACTAATTGTCTTTTTCAATCCGGTTGTAACAGCCAAACTTTTGATTAGATTAAAAATTGAAATCCTGGAAAGTTTAGCGCCAAAGCGATTCAGGAAAATGAAATCCTCATTGCCTTTTTTAATTTTTACATGTACTCTTATTTGATTTATGTAAATATCTAAAAGCTTTAAAGCCACCCCACCAATTGGAATAAGCCTTTCTTTGTTCCCTTTGCCAATAACCTTTAAAAACTCTATTTGAGGGTATAGATTAGAAATTTTCAGTTCTGTTAATTCTGTAACCCTCAACCCACAGCCATATAAAACCTCTATAATGGCTTTATTGCGCATTCCTTCAGGTTTAGAGGCATCAATGGCATCAATAAGGCTGTTTATTTCATGTATGTTTAAGGTGTCTGGTAACTTTCTACTCAGTTTTGGTGCTTCTATCAGCGCCATTGGGTCGTTAACAATTACTTCTTCGAGCATTAAATATGAAAAGAATGCTTTTAAACCCGAAATAACTCTAGCTTGTGTACTCGCTTGCATTCCCAGTTCATTTAACCAGCTGATAAATAATTTAATATCTGTAGCAGCTATAGTATTTAAAGCTGGTTCTACATTTAAAGATTGATAATACTGACTTAATTTATCAATATCATTAAGGTAAGCATCAACAGAATTACCTGATAACGAACGTTCTAATTTTAAGTAGGCTTTAAATCCTTTAATATATGATTGCCAAAGCATGTTTTTATTTCAGATTTTTTTATAACATTGCAACGTTACAACATTTAACGTTATAATATCAATATGAAAATACAAATTATCAACGGTCCGAATTTAAATCTTTTAGGCGTACGCGAACCATCAATTTATGGAAATACAAGCATCGATGAATATATTGTTCAGTTAAAAGAGATATATTCTATTATTGATATTGAATATTTTCAAAGCAATGTTGAAGGCGAAATTATAAATAAACTGCATGAAGTAGGTTTTACTTACGATGGGATTATCCTAAATGCAGGTGGCTACACACATACTTCGGTTGCGATTGCTGATGCTATTGCAGCCATAACAACACCTGTTGTAGAAGTTCATATTTCTAATATTTATTCTAGAGAAGAATACAGACATGTTTCTTTAACGGGTAAAAACTGCCAGGGTGTTTTAACCGGATTCGGAATGAATGGTTATCGTTTAGCGATAGAAAGCTTATTAATTAATAATGCTTAATAATGAGAAGAATAACGCTTTTACTCTCCATAATTTTGTGTTCTCTATTTTCTTTAGCTCAAACCATTAATCCTGTAAAGACAACTTTAGATGAGAACTCTGTTGTTAGAGGCGAAAATGGTATGGTTTATCCTTATGCGGTTTGGCAAAAACTTTTAAAAACAGGCAAATTCTCAATTAGAAGTAGAAATACTAAAACAGAAGATGGTCAGCCTGAATATCTTGTCTACGAAATGACCAAAGAGCAACAAACTTCGATGCTGGAAAAAATGCCTAAGCCTAAACAAAGTGATTCTTTCGTAGTGGGAGAAAAGTTTAATGGTTTTAAAACGTCAGACATTCATGGTAATAAATTTGACCTTAAAAATACAACAGGCAAGGTTATCGTTTTAAATTTTTGGTTTATCAATTGTCCGCCTTGCAAAGCAGAAATTCCTCAATTAAATGAGCTTACAGAAAAATATAAAGACAATAAAGATGTTATTTTTCTGGCCATTGCACTAGATGAAAAATATCTTCTGAAAGATTTTTTAAAAATTAACCCATATAGTTATAATGTTGTTGATAATGGCAGATTTATCGCTGAAAAGTACAATGTAAAGGCGTACCCAACTCATGCAGTTATTGATAAAACAGGCAAAATAAAATTCAGTACATTAGGATTGGCCCCGAATACTATTTTTTGGATAGAAAAATCTATTATTGAATCTTTAGTAGAACTTTAAAGCTCAGAAAAGAATCTAATCTTTTTAATAAAAAAAGCCCAAACGACACTGTTTTTATAAACTCCTGTATGTTCGGCATACGGTTTTTGGTGTTGTTTTCTTTTAGATGCAGTTTTTGTTAAAGCCTTCATAAAATGCCAATGACCTTTAGTTACAGCCATCGTAAACTTAGGTTTACCGCTTAAAAGGAAGTGCCACCAAGCTACAAAGTCGATACACATTCTAATAAAAATTCTAAAAATAGCATCTCCAGCAGGAAGATTTTTCTGCATAATGATTAAGTTATTCCTAAAATTTAAGTAAGTTTTAAAAGGATTTTCAGTTTGTAAAGTTCCGCCGCCAACATGATAAACTTCAGCATCAGGACAATAAACAATTTTGTAACCGAGGTTTTTTAAGCGCCAGCACAAATCAATTTCTTCCATGTGGGCAAATAAATCGGCATCTAAACCACCAGTTTCTATCCAGCATTTACTTTTAATAAAAAATGCGGCTCCACTTGCCCAAAAAATTTCTTTGGTATCGTTGTATTGGCCTTTATCAATTTCATAGATGTTAAACAATCTTCCACGGCAAAGCGGAAAAGCGTAAATATCTAGAAAACCGCCAGCAGCACCTGCATATTCAAATTGTGCCTTATTTTCCTGCCATTTAATTTTGGGTTGTGCAGCCGCAATTTCAGCGTCACTTTCCATTAAATCGATAACTGGTTGTATCCAGTTTGGTGTAACTTCAACATCAGAATTTAGAAGAACGAAATAATCTGCTTCAACACGTTCTAAAATTTTATTGTAACCACCAGCAAAACCGTAGTTTACATCGTTTTTTATAATTTTTACCGTCGGAAAATTTTCGATAAGAAAATCTACAGAATCATCAGTAGAGCCGTTATCGCCTACAACAATTTGCAAATTATCGTATTGAGAATGCAAAACGCTTGGCAAAAATTGTTGCAACCAAGCTTTTCCGTTCCAGTTTAAAATTACAACCGCTACTGATGGATTCATTATAATTCTTCGGGTTTAAATTTCCAGCGTTTATGGCTCCAAAGCCAATACTGAGGCTGTTCTTTAATTATATCTTCTAAAAACTTAAAATGCATATTTGTAATTTCACCATCGGCAGTTAAAGAAGGGTTTAAGCACATTGGCAAAACTTCAATATTGTAATAACCCATTTTTACTGTGCTAACTTTAAAATAATATACTGGCCTGTTAGTCGATTTTGCAATCTTTTCAACACCTAATAATGCCGCAGTTGGCTGATTTAAAAAAGTTAGAAAATGCTTACTTTCTTCGCGTGTAGGCGATTGGTCGCTTGCAAAACACAGTAAACTTGGTTCATTTTTGTAATTAGCCATGCAACGCAAAGTTTGTCTCATGGCCACAAAAATATTTCCAAATTTAGTACGAAGTTTATTAAACCAGTAATCGAAAGTTTTATTATTTATGGGTTTATAAATTACAATCGTTTTTGCCGAAATATTTAATCCTAAGGCTAAAGTACCAAGCTCCCAGTTACCATAATGCCCCGTGCAAGCTAAAACACTTTCACCTTTGCTAAAATGCGCTTCCAATTGCTCCAATCCAGTAAATTTAACTCTACGTAAAGTTTCTTTTTTCGATATTGTTGTTTGTTTAATAATCTCGAAAATTAGGCAGGCTAAAAATTTAAAGTATTTCTTTTCGATTGTAGTAATTTCTTGCTCAGATTTTTCTGGAAAAGAGTTAGTCAGATTTGTTCTAACAACATTTTTTCGATAACAGATTACGTAATAAAGGATATAATATAGTAATCTTGCAAAAACAAATAATACTTGCAGAGGCAGCAGCGAAATCAGGCATAAAAAAAATACGCCTACATGCGCAATTCCTCTTTTAATCATTAATTTTAAAACGTTTGAACTGCAAACATATATTTTCAAATGCAAAATACCGCTATACTTCCTTTATTTTATCTTCCTCCTGTAAGCTATTTTAGTAAAATACAACAACTTAACCCAGATTTTTTAATCGAAAAATTTGAGCATTTTCCTAAACAAACCTTCAGAAATAGGGCTGCCATATATTCTCCGAACGGAAAACTCGATATAACTGTGCCTGTAGTTAAGGGTGCAAAAATGCGTACCGCAGTGAAAGACGTTCGAATTAGTTACGATTTTAGATGGCAGCGCTTACACTGGATGAGTTTAGAAAGTTGCTACCGGAGCTCAGCTTATTTTGAATATTATGAAGATGAACTGGCTCTGTTTTACAATAAAAAATTCGATTTCCTTTTCGATTACAATCTTGAATTAATGGAATGGCTTTCTAAAAAATTGAAGCTTACTGTTGAGTTTAATTTTACTACAGAATATTATGATGATATCGAACCCGAGTTTGATTATCGTGAGATGATGAGCCCAAAGAAAACTGACGAATATTTAAACAATAAGCAATACTTTCAGGTTTTTGAAGATAAGCATCAATTTATACCTAATTTAAGTATAGTTGATTTGTTATTTAATCAAGGTCCGCAGGCCAAGTTATACCTTTAATTATGGCTAAAAATAAAAAGCGTAATAAACATATTCACTACAAGGTTCCTGAGCCGGGTACAAGTCCGGGTTTATATACTATTGATGAAAATGCGTTAAAGCCCATTATAACTTTCCACACTTATAATGATAAAACTTATAAGAAGGAAGAGTTAAAAAACATCAATAATATTGATAAACTAACTCAAAATAAAGATTTTTTCTACTGGTTCGATATTAAAGGCTTAGCCGATCCAAGTATTTTCGAAACTTTATACGAAAAGTTAAACGTTAGCAGATTAGTGCTCGAAGATATTACGAGTTCTTATCAACGGCCTAAGCTTGATGAATACGATAATGATAATTATGTTTTTTCGGTGAGCAGACATTTATATTTATCTGAAGAAAATGGTTTATGCAACGAGCAGATTTCTTTTATCCTCACTCCACAATTCTTGGTAACCTTTCAAGAAAATTATGAAGATTGCTTTAACCCGGTTAGGAAAAGACTTGAACTAGGTAAAGGAAACATTCGCATTGGGGGGAGCAGTTACTTAATGTATGCCATTATGGATGCCATTGTAGATAATTACTTTACCCTTCTTAATTTTTGGGGCGAAGAATTAGATGCCATTGAAGACCGTTTATTTGATAATCCAGATAAACGCATCATGTATGATACGCAGGCAATTAAACGCTCTTTGATAACGATAAGAAAAGTTACCTGGCCAGAAAGAGATAAATTAAACGATATTTTGCGTAGCGATAGCCCATTAATTTCTGATTTAACCAAAACCTATGTTAAAGATGCGTACGACCATTGCATTCAAATTATCGATTTTATTGAATCTTTGAAAGAAATTGCATCCGCAAATATAGATATGAACTTATCCATCATTAGCAATCGGATGAATGAGATAATGAAAGTTTTAACCATAATTTCATCCATATTTATTCCGCTAACTTTTATTGCAGGTATTTACGGAATGAACTTTAGCAGGGAAGACCCGGTTACAGGTAAAATCCTCAGAGATAATATGCCAGAGCTTTACGCAGAACACGGATATTTATATACCTGGTTAGTGATGCTCGTTATTGCCATTGTTCAGGTTATCTATTTCTGGCGTAGGGGCTGGTTTAAATAAAGTAAATATTATTTTTCTCAATTCTAAATTGATATTTAAACATTAAAAATGTGTTAGAATTACTAATTTAGAAGCTTTAGAAATATGCAGTCATCATTCGAAATAGATAAAAGCGACGTACTAAAAGTTAAAAACGCAATTTTAGCTGGTGATGAAACTTTAAAAGAAGTTTTAGCGGAATATCACGCCTCAGAAATTGCAATTTTATTTGAGCGTTTACACAAAACAGAGCAGCAACATATTATCAATTTGTTGCCTGCAGAAATTGCTTCAGAGATTATTTCGGAAATGGATGAGGAATCTCATCCTGAAGATTTACTCTTTCAACTCCATCCAGATAAGAGAACCGAAATTGTAGAGGAACTAGACTACGATGATGCGACCGATATCATTTCTCAATTAGAAGATCACGAACAGAAAGAAATTCTTGGAGATCTGAACGAGGAAGATGCCTCTAACATACGTAACCTATTAACTTACGACGAGAAAACGGCAGGTGGTTTAATGAACACGGAATTAATCCGCGTAAACATTAACCTAACAAAAAAAGATGCTATTGATGAAATTATTCGCCAAAGCGAAGAAATGGAAGAATTCTACACCATCTATGTTGTAGATGATAATGAAATTTTTAAGGGTATTGTTTCTTTAAAAGATATAATCAAAGCTAGGCACAACGCACAAATAACTGAACTTGTAAAAATTGATGCCGTTTATGTTCATCCAGATACTGACCAGGAAGAAGTAGCAAACTTAATTTCTCAGTATAATTTAACAAGTATTCCAGTAATAGATGAACACCAAAAACTATTAGGAAGAGTAACCTTCGACGATGTTATCGATGTAATGGAGGCTGAAAGTACTGAAGATATTTTAAAAATATCAGGTGTATCAGAGGATGAAGAACTTAGTGGTAATTGGCTTGAAGCTGTAAAATCTCGTTTACCATGGCTGATTATCAATTTAGGAACTGCTTTTCTTGCATCTTCGGTTGTAAGGTATTTCGATCCGACTATAAAATTGATTCCATCTTTAGCTGCATATATGACAATTATTGCGGGGATGGGCGGCAATGCCGCAACTCAGGCATTAGCAGTAACTGTAAGACGTATTTCTCTATACGATTTAACAGATAAGCAAGCATACAATGCGGTATTGAAAGAACTCACTGTTGGTTTAATTAATGGTGCAGTAAATGGTTTAATTGTATTTGTTTTTGCATTCTTTTTCGATGGAAATCCTATGTTGGGATTAGTTATCTTCCTGGCAATGACGGGTAATTTACTCATCGCAGGTGCAACAGGCGCCGGAATTCCCTTAGTTTTAAAACGTGTTGGTATCGACCCGGCGATTGCTTCATCTATTATTATTACTACTTTTACAGACGTTTTTGGCTTCCTGTTAATTTTAGGTTTAGCCAGTAAACTTTTATTATAACTTATTATAGATAATCTTGTCAACCTTAAAAATCAATAACTGACAACATGCAAACTACCAGACACGATTGGAGTAGAGAAGAAATTTCAGAGATATATAACAGACCATTTTTAGATTTGGTTTACGAAGCCGCAAGTATTCACAGAGCAAATAAAGATTACAATGAAGTTCAGGTGAGCTCATTAATTTCTATTAAAACCGGTGGTTGCGCAGAAGATTGCTCTTACTGTCCACAGGCAGCAAGATATCATACCGATTTAGAAGTGCAACCATTAATGCAAATTGGCGAGGTTGTTAGTGCTGCAGTAAAAGCAAAAGAGGGGGGAGCATCTCGTTTATGCATGGGCGCCGCCTGGCGTGAAGTTCGCGATAACCGCGATTTCGACCGTGTAATTGAGATGGTTAAAGCAGTAAACGAAATGGATATGGAGGTATGCTGTACACTTGGTATGCTAACTGAAAACCAGGCTCAAAGATTGGCTGATGCTGGTTTATATGCTTATAATCATAATATTGATACATCGGAAGATGATTATAAACGAATAATTTCTACCCGAACTTATGACGACCGTTTAAACACAATTAAAAATGTACGAAAAGCAAAATTAACGGTGTGCAGTGGCGGAATTATTGGCTTAGGAGAAACTGTTGAAGATAGAGTTTCGATGCTACAAACCTTATCGAATATGGAGAAACATCCAGAATCGGTTCCTGTTAATGCTTTAGTTCCCGTTAAAGGAACACCATTAGAAAATCAGCCTCGTGTTCCAATTTGGGACATGGTTAGAATGATTGCTACTGCACGTATTGTAATGCCAAATTCAGTTGTACGCTTATCAGCTGGTCGAAATGAAATGAGCACTTTAGAGCAAGCTTTCTGTTTTATGGCTGGAGCAAGTTCTATTTTTGCTGGCGATAAATTATTAACTACTCCAAACCCTGCGTTTGTAGACGATATGGCAATGTTTGAACTACTTGGATTAAAAACGCGTGATGCTTTTAAAAATGGCAGACCATCAAACACTAAACTAGCTCAGCAAGAGATAGTTTAATTATAGAGGCAGTATCATAAAATATTAACAGAACTTCGATACAGCTCATGAGAAAATAAGCCTTTATACTTACGATTGCGCCCTGCTTGACCTGGGTTTACCAGGAGGCGAGGGATTAAATTTATTTGCTCGTTTTTCTAAATCAGCAGAATCTGAAGGAATTGGTGGCCTGCCATCATGAATCAAATTTGCAACCTGTATGGATTTGATTTAGAATACTCAAATCCTGATGGTAAACATATCTTTTCGATTTATTTTAATTCGTAGCACAACTTCAGAATTTCTACATAATTGGCTCATAGTTTTATTAAAAATTAAAACTATGAGAAGTTTTTTTTTCGAGTCATAAAATAGCTTTTTCCTTACTAATGTTATCGATAGTAAAAAGAAGATTTTTTATTTTATGTAAATAAAAATGCTTTAAAAAACTAAAACATGCAGAAATTCATCCTTACTTTTTTTACTATTCTTGCATTTAAAGTCTCTGCCTTTTCTCAAAGAGATTCGCTAATTGGTCAAAAAACCGATTCATTGAGTAATTGGTATGCTGGTCAAGAGATTCCGAAACAAAAATTTAAACCTGCTACATTTATTGCTCCAGCGGTTTTGATAGGTTATGGCTTTGCCGCGGTTTATGATAAAGGCGCTTTAAAACAGCTAGATTTGAGTACAAAAGCAGAACTTCAAGAAGACCACCCATTATTTGCAGCACATGTTGATGATTATATTCAATTTGCTCCCGCTGCAGCTGTTTATGCCCTTAATTTATCAGGTATAAAAGGTAAGCATAATTTATTTGATGCCTCAATGCTGTATGCTACATCTGCTGCAATTATGGGGGTTTCAACACATTTTGTAAAGCAAGGTGTAGGGAGAGAACGTCCTAATAACAATGGTGAAAATTCATTTCCTTCGGGTCATACCGCTTCCGCTTTTATGGCTGCCGAATTTTTGCATCAGGAATATAAAGATGTAAACCCATGGATTGGGTACGCTGGTTACTTTGTAGCTACGGCCACTGGTGCCTTACGGATGTATAATAATAAACACTGGTTTAGTGATGTGGTAGCTGGAGCTGGTTTTGGCATTGCATCAACAAAAATTTCATACCTGATTTATCCTTATATCAAAAGCTTATTTACTCCAAAACAGCAAAGCAATTTTACGCTCATGCCTTTTTACGGACAAGGTACGAAAGGGCTTATGCTATCAGGAAGGTTTTAAGATTTTATTAATCCCCCTTTTTTGACTTTTATTGAATTTGAGATTTTCTTGAACGTTAGCTGCGTTTCAAATTATAAACTACAGAATTACTTCATAATTGATGCTTAGTTTGGTGATTATTATGGGTAAATGTTTAAATATATAACGTTGCCCAATTAAAAATGAACGCAATAAATAATGAAAACATGCTATTCTCTACTTGCCGAGCAATAATTCTAGAATAACTTTCTGATTAGAGTTGATCATAAAATAGTTGGGCATATCCGAAAAAGTTAGGTATGATTCCAGATCATACGGCTTGGCACTGCATGCTTAGCCGATTTATTTATTGGCTTAATAACTTTACCTAGCGGCTAACAGTAGCAAAGTGTATATTTAGCAGGAATTAAGCGTACATGAATTATTATGAGCATTGGAGATAAGGTACTCTTCTTTTTTAGTTTTCTAGGGGCATTTAACGCTTTCATTCTAGGTATTTATTTTCTTTTCTTTAGCCCTAAAAAATACCTGTCCAACTATCTTTTGGGAGCATTATTAGTTGTTTTAAGCATGAGGATAGGTAAGTCAGTGTTCTACTTTTTTGACAGTAATTTACCAAGGACATATCTCCAAATTGGATTGACTGCTTGTTTTTTTATAGGTCCGTTTTTGTATTTCTTCATAAAATCTGAGACCAGACAAATCAGAAGATTACCATTTTCCTGGATCTGGCAACTAGTATGCTGGCTTTTGCTGAGCGTATTTGTAGGTGCCATTTATTCTTATCAGGACTTCGCCCCATTATGGTGGAACTATATTATCCCTGTTATTTACTTTCAATGGGGGCTATATATAAGCTTTTCGACCTTGTTATTGATACCAATAATAAAAAAAATATTCAGAAAAGAAGCGCTAAAGACTTTTGAAAAATGGATTTTTGGCATTTTTGGTGGAGTATTCGTTCTTTTTGTATGCTATGTATGGGCATTTTTAAATATTACCAAGGGCAGCTATATTAATGGGGCTGTATTCTTTTCTTTGATCCTCTATTTTGTGGTATTTACATTACTCTATAGGAAGAAATCAAACGATCTATCTTCTTTTTCTGTTCAAAAATACGCGGATAAAAGGTTTGATAATGAAGAAGTGCAGCTTATTATCAAAAAGTTAACAGATTTGATGACAGAGAGAGAGCTCTTCAAAAATCCAAACCTAAAATTATATGATCTTGCCAAGGCGGTTAACGTTTCCGGACATCAACTATCCCAGATTCTAAATGATAATATTAACAAGAATTTTATGCTTTTCGTAAATGAGTATCGAATAAACGAAGCTTGTAAGTTATTGTTAAGAAACAAACACCTGACGATTGAGGCTGTTGCTGATGAAGTAGGATTTAATGCTAAATCTACTTTCTTCTCAGTTTTTAAAAAATTGAAAGGCATGACACCCAGCGTTTATCAGCAGTTAAATACTCTAGATTTATAAAACCGTACTACGGAATTCAGCTTATGAGACCTTGATTATAAAAGTGTAACACATATTTGAGAAACGAATAAAATATTTCATTCATTATCAAAACACTTTTATGAAAAAAGTAATCCTTACTATCGGCATGACTGTCGGATTTTTTTCCGCATTTTCCCAAAACACGCCTTCCGAAAGGCAATTAATAGAAAGCACAATACAATTGTACTTTGATGGCTGGGCAACAGGAGACACCACCAAATTGGGTAAAGCCATGCATAGTTCCTGTCACTTAAAGAACTATAACAATGGAACTTTTATAGAATTTACGAGAAATAAGTATCTCAGTACATTCGTACCCAGGGAGCGAATTAAAAATCTGAGTACGCGAATAGTTGCCCTGGACATTACCAACAATATGGGGAGTGCAAAAGTCGAAATCAGTACTTCAAAGGACCTGTTTACCGACTATTTTAACCTTATGAAAACTAATGAAGGATGGTTTATAGCGGATAAAGTTTCTACCAGAACAGCTCATAAAACCTTTAATCCAAATGCCATGCTGCCAAAGAAAGAAATCACTTTGGAAGGCCTGAAGCGCCCCTGGAGTATCGCTTTTATAGGAGAAAATGAGGTATTGATCTCAGAGAAGGAAGGTAACCTGTTAAAAGTCAATTTATTGAATAAAGAAAAAAAAAAGATCCAAGGTTTTCCGGCTGATATGGATGAAAGTAGTATTGGATTCGGAGATAACACGGGCAAATTCGAAGTGGTGCTTGATCCATTTTTCAACATCAATAAATATATTTATCTGTCATACGTTGCTCAAAAAGATAGTAGTAGAACAACTAAAGTAATCAGAGCAGTACTGGAAAATGAATCTTTGCAACAGGTCAAGGTGCTTTTTGTAGCAGAGCCTTATACTAAAGAACGGTATCATTACGGAGGAGGAATGACCTTCGGAAAAGATGGCAAACTTTATTTTACCATAGGTGAGCGGTTATTTACTGAAAAGGATGAGCCTGCCATTCCTATTGCGCAAAATACAGCAGATAAAAGGGGGAAAATTTATCGGATAAATTCTGATGGAACCATCCCAAAGGATAATCCGGATTTTGGAACTAACGCAACGCCAGGATTGTACGCTACAGGTATCAGGGCAGCACAAGGTATAGCGCTTGATACCAATACCAACAAGATTTGGTTTACCGAACATGGCACGCACCAGGGAGATGAAATCAATGTGCTGAAAGCAAAAGCAAATTATGGCTGGCCCATGAAAACAACAGGCAAATATCGCTTTGCTGAATTTGCTCCAAAACCTATCCCTGACCATAATTATACAGACCCAGCCTGGTCTTGGTTACAGACCGTAGCGCCCACTGGGTTACTTTTTTACTCGGGAAATGAGTTTACATCTTGGAAAGGGAATTTACTTGTTGGAGGATTATCAAAAGGTAGTTTATGGCGGATGGTGTTAGATGGGGAAACCATAAAAAGTGCTGAAGAACTTTTCACAGACGATAGAGTTAGAATACGAAAAGTGGCACAAAGTCCTATGGGTAAGCTCTACATTCTTACTGATGAGTTGAATGGTAAGTTAATAAGGATAAAAAACGCTGCTTTTTAATTGTCGAACTGATAAACAACCTGTGTTTGCATCAATAATAAGCACAGGTTGTTTCGCACCCTCGATTGATCTCATTTTTCAGAATCGATCTATATAGCAACTTGCATCCACGGTTCAGTATATAAGATTTTTTTAGAGCGGCCAACTTCATAGCTGTTCAATCATTATTGCAACACTAGATTTATGATAAAAGAAGTAAAGAGCGATTTAAACAAAGTTTTGATCCATTTATTCTCCATCCCACAGGTTTTGTACATGATCCGATTTAATGTGTATTTTGGAATACTTTAAAATCAAAAAAGCCTGCTATCTTACGATTTGCAGGCTTTTTGTTGGTTTTGATACCATTTGGCGGAGAGTGGGGGATTTTAACCTATGTATTTTTGATGTACTCATATTTACATAAAATGCCTTTTAAATAGCTTTAACGCTATATTCGTGTTAACACGTGTTAGGCTAAGTTAACCAATGTTAGTAAAATTAGCCCCACAATTAGCCCCACAAGACTATTTTTTGCTATGTTTGAAGGAGTTATTTAAAAGGCGAAAAAATGGCATTATCACTTAGGTATGAACTTCGAAAAGATGTAGTAAATAAAAAGAGCGAACACCCCCTCATCTTAATTTTGAGAGTAGAAGCTCAAAGGAAAAAGATACCTACTGGAATAACCCTGCTTCCCGAATATTGGGATAACGAAAATCAAAAGGCGATTTATTTAAATAAAAAATCTTTAAAAGAAGTTAGTAAGGATTATGATTTGAGTTTAAGCCCATTACTTAACGATATCAAAAGAATTAATGATGATTTGCAAGACTTAAAGAAAAGTCTTGAAGACATTGCCCATCGGTATGAGCTTGACAATGTGCCATACAGCGCAGATATGTTAGTCGAAAAACTAAAGAATAAGAATAATGTAAAAACTAAAAAGGAAGAAAAAAATAATATCGTATTCGATTTTATTGATAATTACGTTACAGAGAATGAACCAAGTAGGGCAAAGGGTAGCTTAAGTGTTTACAAAGCATTAAAAACTCATTTAGGTGCTTTCGAAAAGCATAACAGAACAAGAATTAGGTTTGAAGATATCAATTATTCCTTTTTTCAATCATTTCAAAATTACTTGATTAAGCACCGTGGAATTAATAATATCACTATTGCCAAGCAATTAAGTACACTAAAAACATTTTTGGGTTACGCTAAAATGAATGGCATTAAAATTACTGATAGCTACAGAGACTTTAAAATTCGTAAGCAAAAACTGGAAGTTATTGCACTAACTAACGAGGAATTTGAAACTTTATATAATCTAGATTTAACCAAAAATGAAAGGTTAGCTAAAGTAAGGGATGTTTTCTGTTTTAGTTGTGTAACGGGTCTAAGGTATTCAGATTTGGCTCAATTGCGTCGAGAGCATATTAAAGCAACCGAAATATGCTTAACTATCAAAAAGACAAAGGAGCAGTTAATAATACCAATTAATGTTTACGCTGAAAGTATTTTAGAAAAGTATAATGAGCACCTTTTGCCAATCCCAGTAATATCAAATCAGAAGTTTAACGATTACATTAAAGAACTATGTGAACTGGCAGAAATTAATGAAAAAATTGAAATCATCCGTTTTAAGGGGGCAATTAAAGAGGCTACTGTACATCCAAAATTTGATTTAATAAGCGCTCATACGGGTAGAAAAACATTTGCAACACTTTCACTCGAAAAAGGTATTCCTGCTGAAACCGTAATGGAAATTACTGGCCATTCAGATTATAAGAGTTTTCAACGGTATGTAAAAGTAACCGAAGAGCGTAAAAGAAATGAAATGAATAAAGCTTGGGGAACACCTAAAGAAAGTATTAAATAGCTAAGATAATGGAGAATTTTAGTACAATACCTGAAATAAAATATATTTTTCAATCTCTTTATTTATCGGGAGATATTGAAGAGTTTTATCACGAGCAGTATATTTTCTTTTTGCTGAAAAATGATTTTATACAGGGATTTAATCCATTTGATGAATTTGAAAAATTTGGAATTGAAGTTTTGGTAAAATATTTAGATGATGATTTATTGCTAAAGGACGAGTACAGAAAATTTCTTTTCAACGAAACCGATTTTGTAAATCAGGAAATTGATAAATGTAATTTTATTTTGCAAATCCCCATTACCTTATCCCCAAATAAAAAGGTTGAGCAAACCAGTAAAAATATTAAGTATCATAAAATTTTTCAACCATTTTATGACATCAAGACACTTTTTACAAAATTAGACCCTGATGATATTGATACTCCTCTTTTAAACGAGAATACCAATATGACGGTTAAGAAATATTTTGATTATTTATCAGATAAACTTATCGAGCTACAATTATCAAGTTCAAATAATATAGTTTCAGAACAGCAAAAAGAAAAAAACATTTCCAATCCACAATTAACCCTAAAAGATGTTTGTTATGAGGGTGCATACAAAGAACTTATAAAGCTTTTAGAAAACAACATATTAATTGAGCCAGAAACTCATATTTTTCTTGATAGTAAAAGTAATTTGATTGGTATTCTCAAAGAAATTAAACTGAAAAAATACTTTTACCGAAAAGTGAATGTTAGGGAGTTAATAATAATTGCAAAAAATACTTTTGGATTAGATATCACATATACATACTTTACTCAAATTCCGACTGGTGGAAATACTGGAGGAAATGACGGTATTTCATTAAACATACCAATTTATCAAAATAACAAATAGAGTATAGTGAGCATTCCGAGTAATGCGCTGTCCCTGTGTCTTTTTAGGTTAATTTAAGTTATTCTTTTGTGCTGTACTTAAAAACAACAGCATATGGAAAACATCATTTTTTCGCCACTATCAGTAGGCGATTTTGAAAAACTAGTTACTAAAAGTGTAGAGGATGCACTAGTAAGAATTCAAGAAAATCAGAACAAAAATGTTTCTGAAATAGTAGATGGAGATTATCTGTGTAATAAATTAAACATTACAAGGCAAACTTTAGCTTGCTGGAGGAAAAAGAAGCTGATACCATTTACACAAGTTGGTCAGGTAATTAGATATGATTTCAATGAAGTTATACAATCATTAGGTTTAACAAATAAGGGAGGTAAAAGATGAAAAAGTCTTTTACCAAAGCTGAAAGTTTAATTCAAGAAGAGTATAAAAGTAAAGTTCCAGTAGAAATTTTACCCGAGAAGCTACAAAACATTATCAAGCATTATTCTTCGATTAGTAAATATCCAATTGATTATTTTTTTTCTGCTGTAATTTCTGCGTGTTCATCGGCAATAGGTAGAAGCTATATTCTAAAAACTGGAAATTACACGGTAAATGCATCTTTATGGTTAGTTATAGTTGGACAACCAGGATTAAATAAAACTGCCCCACTAAATCACGCCTATGAGTATTTAATTGAAAAACAGCGAACAGTATTAGAAGAAAATAAAAAACACCGCAAAATAAATCCTGATAAGGAAACCAAAACAATTCATAGTAGCATTTTATCTGATACCACTCCAGAGGCAGTTATGGTATCGCTGGCAAACAATCCAAGAGGTGTTACTATTTTTATGGATGAAATAGCGGGTTTTGTCGCTTCATTTAATCGTTATCATAGTGGCGCAGATGAACAAATGTATTTATCATTATTCAACGGTAGTTCAATAATCAGAAATAGATTAAATGCAGAAGATACCATAACCATAAATACATTTTTAACTATTGTAGGTACTACCCAGCCATCAATTCTAAATAAATATTTTTCCTCGAAAGCAGAAAGTGGTTTTTTTGATAGGTGGTTGCTTTGTTATCCTGAACATATCAAGAAGAAATATCCATCTGATGAAAGAATTGATAAAGCAATAGAAAACCAATATAAAAGTATAATAGAAACACTTTGTTGTTTAAATGCTAATGGTTTGGTTACTACAGAATTAAGTTATAGTCAGGAAGCATTTGACATTATTAATCATTGGCAGAAACAAGCCATTGACAGGCAAAATAATACAGAAAATGATGTGGAAAGAGCTATACTGTCAAAATTTGAAATTTATGTTCATAGGTTCGCTTTAATACTTCACATCATTGAAATTAGCTGTAGTGATTATAAAAATAATTCTGAAGCTGTAGGAATAAAATCTGCAAAAGGAGCTGTACAAATGGCAAATTATTTTTATAGTATGGTCGAAAAAGTGAGGGTGAAAGAGCCATCTGAATTATTACAAGGCTATTGGAAAAGTGTTTATGATGTGTTACCGAATTTAGGAGAAACATTTACCACTTCTCATTTTATTTCGATAACTAATTCTATGGAAATTCCTATTGCCACAGCAAAGCGATGGTTAAGAAAAAACAGTGATAAAAATGAGCCACTTTTATTCGTTAAAATTAGTCACGGAATTTATAGTGTTTTATAAAATGATATTTTCGATATTTTGATATTTGTAATTTCAACTGTCTGTCTTTTAGGTTTTTATTTGATTTATAAAGTTTATTGAAAATATCAAAGTATCATTAAATATATCAGCTTTAAAATTTATTTTTTATACATAAATGATTGTTATATAGTTATTTATATTCTTTTAATATCAAAATATCATAAATATCAACTCTAAATTATATCTCAATAAGCGCAGACTTTTTAAGAATGATAAAGATTGCATATACAGTTATATGAATATCTAGATATATGGCTATCTAATTATACGTATATACAGATATACAAAGTTGAATTGAAAATGTAGGTAAAATAATGGATGGTTTTATAGTGCGAGATGTCTTTTGTGTGCCCAAAATCTGTTGTTTTTGTAAAGAAAGTTGCCGAAGTAATTAACCATATATCCGTATATACAGATATTGGTATATATGTATATCTGTATATATTATGGCTGTTAGATTTTGTTCTAATTTCTCTCGGTTGTAATGTATACTGCAAGGTGTGTTTTTGTGTATCATAAACCTATGGTTTTATGATTTACACAATAACGTCTTGCAAAATTTTTTAAAGAAAATTTTGATTAAAAAATTCGCAACTCATTTTTTTTTGGGTAGTTAAAGGGGTAAATCAGGAAGAAAATCCTTGATTGAACAACCTAATATTTTTGCCAATTTGTTTAAGTGACTTAAGTTGTATTTTGCTCTATATTTTGTGCTTTCAATATGACCAATAAATCCAACAGATAAATCTAATGCAAGTGCCAAGTCAGCTTGTGAAATTCCAGCAACAGTTCTTAATTCACGTACTTTATTAATTACATAAATATCTATTTCTGATTTTAAAAGCGCTTTACTCATTGCGATGCAATAACGGAAAAGCAACTTTTCTAAACACCGATACAGGTATAAGTAAAATTTTTGTAGTTTTACTTATTAAAACAACCTATTAATTTTAATTGGACTATGAAAAAGGCATTATTTGTAATAATTATTGGATTTTCTGCCTGCAGTGCAAAAGATAACCAAGAGAATGTATCGACTGATACCACATCTAAATTCAAGAAGATTAATGCCCAGGAGGTAGACACTTTGAAAAAACTTCCAGTAAAACAAAAATCATTTGAACAGAAAGCTGATGATAGGCTTGATAAAATTATGAATAAAAGGAAATACGTTAAGTGATTAATGCATAACGTTATTTGATATTCGCTACAATAAATAATTTCTTAATTTTGAATATGTCTGAAATGATTATTCCGAACAAAGTACACCACATTCCGAGGCATAGTGCACCAGTTTGGTTCTGGCTTTAGCACTAACTTTTAACCATATCACTTTTGGACAAAGCGATAT